>JADGAB010000220.1 GCA_015232245.1 Magnetococcales bacterium
CTTTTGTTTTTGGCGCGCTTTTCAAAAGGGAATTGCGAAGCAATTCCTTTGCGCGCCCGGCAGGCCGCGAAGCGGCGCCTTTTTTCTTTTGGCAAGGGGCCTGCGCCGTTTTTCGCCACGGGCGAAGAACGGCGCAGGCCCAAGGCGGCGCGCAAAATTTTTTCACGCGATGCGTGAAAAAATTTCTTTTGTAAAGCGCGCCAAAGGCAAAAGCAAAGTCAAAACCCTGGGGGAGGAATCCCCCAGACCCCCGCTTTTTTTCAACAGTTTGCCAGTCGCAATGGGGGGGTGAGTGATTTCATTCCCGTTTGGGGAGATAGGATAAGGGATTTTGCGGTGCAATGCTACGGCGGATTTCAAAATGGAGTCGCGGGGTGAGAGTGATGCCCGATTGCCCCGCCAGGGCGATGGTCTCCCCGGCGCGTACCGTCTGTCCCTGTTTGACCAGGATTTTCTGTACGTGGGCGTACGCGGTCATGAAAGAGCCGCCGTGCCGCAACAGAATCATGTTGCCATAGCTGGAAAGCCCCTGATTCGCATAGGCCACCACCCCATCCGCCGTGGCCACCACCGGATCCCCGGGATTGACGGCAATGTCGATGCCGGTGTTCATCTGCGCCCCGTGCTGGCCGAACCAGGAGATGATCCGTCCCCGATGGGGCCAGAGCCATTGCCGGGGAGCCTCGGCGGAGAGGGGTTTGACCGATCTGGCGCCGGTGGGTTCCGGGCTGTTGTCCGGGCGTCCGGGGGTGGGCTGCGGCTGGGGGGGCATCTCCCGCAGGGCCTGAGCCGGGGTCGGGATGGAAAAGGTCGGCGGGGGCTCCTCCGGACGGGGCTCGGGTTTGGGATCGGGTCTGGGATCGGGTCTGGCCGCGGCAGGGGCGGCGGGACCAGGTATGGGATCGGGTCTGGGATCGGGTCTGGCCGCGACAGGGGCGGCGGGACCAGGCAAGACCGCGCCCGGCAGCGTCCGGGGGGGTGGCAGGCGGAGTTTCTGTCCCACCCGGATCTGATCCGGCTGGGTGATCCGGTTCCATGTGGCCAGTTGTTCGAACTCCACATTGTGGGATGCGGCAATGCCCCACAGGGTGTCGCCGGGGCGGACGGTATGAAAATCCATGGCGGGAGGGTCGGGTCTGCCCGGTTTTGGCGGGGGCAGGGGTGCGTTGGTACGGTTCTCTCCCATGGGCGGACCCTTGGCCATGCGCACGTCGGCGGGTTGGGCTTGAGGTTCCGGCGGGGGAGGGGCGCCGGTGCCGGTACAACCGGCGAGCAGCAGCACGGGCAGGCCGATTCCCAGAATCCAGCGGCGCGGATGGGGGAGGCCGCCAACCCGGAGCGGGAGGGGCCGGGAGGTCACGGCGAGGCTTCCTGCCACCCCTGGGCGCCGACCAGGGGGACAAAACAACAGGGTTCCAGGGTCTCCCGTTGAATGGCACCATCGGCCAGACGGGCGATGCGTACCAGGGTCTGGGCGCTGCGGGAGCCTTCCGGGGCCACCAGCAGGCCGTTGGGGGCCAGTTGACGCAACAGGCTTTCCGGAGTGATGGGCGTGCCGGCGGTGATGATGATCCTCTCGAAGAGACGCTCTTCCGGCCAACCCAGGGAGCCGTCCCCTTGACGGCAGACCACGTTGTGAAATCCCAGCCGACGCAACCGTTTGCGGGCCGTGTCCGCCAGGGTGGGCAGGCGTTCGATGGTGTAGACCTTGTGACAGAGCTTGGCCAGAATGGCGGTTTGATAGCCCGATCCGGTGCCGATCTCCAGAATCTCCTCCCGTCCGGAGAGGCGCAACGCCTGGCTCATGCGGGCCACGGTATAGGGCTGGGAGAGGGTCTGACCGTCGCCGATGGGCAGGTTTTCATCTCCGTAGGCCCGACTGGCCAGGGCCTCTTCCACGAACAGATGGCGCAAGGTCTCCCGCATGACGGCCAGCACCCGGAGATCGTCGATCCCCTGATCCTGCAACTGCTCCCGCACCATGCGATCCCGGGCGCGGGACGACACCATGCCATGTTCCGGTGGTTTCATGGAGTTTCCAGAAAAACTGCGTGGTGCAAAAAGGGTGAATGCTCTTTCAAGGATACGGGTCGAAACCCGGTGTGTCAACAATCCTGTCCCCCGCGACTCCCCGGATCACTGCCGCAGAGATGCCCCGAAACACCTTTCCACCCGTTCGATCACCTGTTCGGCCAGGGCTTTGCTTTCCCCGTCGGTCAAGGTGCGGTCGTCGGCCTGCAGGGTCAGGCTGATGGTCAGGCTCTTGCTGCCCGCGGGCACCCCGCTGCCGGTATAGATGGCAGTCACCTGCGCCTGACGGATCAGCGCCGGTTCCACGGACTGCACCTCCCGGGTCACTTCGCCGGCGGGGGTCCGGAGGGGCATCAGAAAGGTGAAATCGTTCTGAATCGCCGGAAAACGGCTGCTCTGCGGGGCGTTCTCCCGGGACTCGACGGGGGTGAGCAACGGGGTCAGTTCCAGCTCGAACAGATAGACCTCTTTTTTCAGATCCAGCGCCTCCATCTCTCCGGGGTGCAGCTGTCCCATCCAGCCAAGCGGCGTGCCGTCGGCAAGCGTGATCCCGCTTTTGCGCCTTGGATGCAGCAATGCCGGTCCGCCAGAGACAAAAACGGGCGCGGTTCCGGTCACTGCGGCCAGCAGGGTCTCCAGATCCCCCTTGAGATCAAAGAAATCCACTCCCCGGGCGGATCCGTGGGCCGACGCCTCCTCCGCCAGACCGCCGATCATCCCGGCCAGCCGCTCCTGTTCCCGCAGGGTGCCGTCCGGCTGTTGGAGAAAGACCCGTCCGGTCTCGAACAGACGCAGCCGGCTGTTGCCCCGGTTGATATTGCGTTGCGCGCACTCCAGCACTCCGGCGCTCAGTTCGGTGCGCAGCACCGCCTGTTCCTCGGAGAGGGGATTGAGCAGCGCCAGAGGCGTCGCGTCGGGATTGCACCGCTTCTGGCTGCCCTGGCTGACAAAAGCGAAATCGATCACCTCCTGATACCCCAGTCCCACCAGCAGGGTGCGCAGCCGGTCGGTCAGTTGCCGGGTCGGGTCCGGCGCGGGAGGCGCGGCGGGCACTCTCGGCAGAGAGGTGGGCACCCGGTCATAGCCGTACAGACGGATGATCTCCTCCAGCAGATCCTCCTCCAGCCTCAGATCATGCCGCCAGGTGGGCGGTGTGACGGAAAAACAGCTCGCATCCCCCGTGACAGGCGTCACCTGACACCCCAGGGCGGTCAGAAAGGTGTTCATGGCCTCGATACTCACCTCAATGCCGCCCAGACGGTTGATCCGCTCTGGCCGGTAGAGAATCGCCCCAGGCGTCTGCCAGCTCCCCCCATCCAGCAGCGTGACCGGTCCGGCCTCCCCTCCCGCCAGCTCCAGTACCATCCCCGTGGCCTTCTCCATCACCAGCGGAATCCCCTCCGGATCCGTGCCCCGCTCGAATCGGTAACGGGATTCGGACAGCAACTCCAAACGGCGTCCGGTGCGGGCGGTCATGATGGGATCGAAAAAAGCCACCTCCAGAAAGATGTCTGTGGTGGTCTCGGTCACGCCGCTCTCCTCCCCCCCCATGATCCCCGCCACCGCCAGAGCCCGGGCACCGTCCGCAATCACGGTCATGGCTCCAGTCAGGGTGCGCTCCACCCCGTCCAGGGTGCGCAGCGTCTCCCCATCCCGGGCGCGACGCACCACCACCGGCAGTTGCAGACGCGCCAGATCAAAGGCGTGCAGGGGCTGATTGAGATCGAGCAGCAGATAATTGGTGATGTCCACCACATTGTTGATGGCCCGCAACCCCACCGCCTCCAGACGGTTTTGCAGCCAGCGGGGACTGGGGCCGATCTTTACCCCCCGGATCACCCGGCCCGCGTAACGGGGACAGCCTGTCGGGTCTTCCAGACGCACCTGGGCCACCGCCTCCGGCGCGGTGATCGCCACCGGTTCCACGGTCAGGGGTCGCAGAGGACGGGCGGTCAAGGCGGCCAGCTCCCGGGCCACCCCGCGCACTCCCAGACAATCCCCCCGGTTCGGGGTGATGCCCAGCTCCAGCACCACATCGTTCTTGCCCAAAGCCTCGGCGATCGGCATCCCCTCCGGGGTTTCGGCAGGCAGGATCAACACCCCGTCCGCCTCGCTGGCCAGTCCCAGCTCCTTCAACGAGCAGAGCATGCCGTGAGAGGTCACACCCCGGATCTGTCCGAGTTGAATCTCCATGCCATTGGGCAGAGTCGCGCCGACGCGGGCCACCGCCACCTTGTCTCCGGCCCGATGGTTCCTGGCTCCGCAGACGATTTCCAAGGTCTCCTCCCCCACCTGGAGCTGACAGAGGGTCAGACGGTCCGCGTTGGGATGGGGGTTGACCGTCACCAGTCGGCCCACCTGCACCCGCTCCAGACCTTCATCCAGGCGGATCAGGGCATCCAGTTCCAGTCCCGCCATGGTGAGTCGGGCGCCGATGGTGGCCGGGTCAAGATCGGTGTCGATGTGGTCGGAAAGCCAGTCCAGGGTGATTTTCATGGGGAGTTCTTTTGTCTCGGGTCGGATGATGCCGCACCCGTTTCGGGATGCGTTAGTTCTGCTGAACAGGGGGCCAGGAGGATCATCCCCCTGGCGGGGTTTGCACGCTCTCAGGCAAAGCGGGTCAAAAACCGCACGTCGTTGTCGAACAGGGCGCGCATGTCGGAGATGCCGTATTTGAGCATGGCCAGCCGCTCCACCCCCATGCCGAAGGCGAAGCCGGAGTAGCGTTCCCGGTCGATGCCCACGTTGGCCAATACGTTGGGATGGATCATGCCGCTGCCCAGCACCTCCAGCCAGCCGGTCCGCTTGCACACCCGGCACCCCTGTCCGGAACAGAACAGGCATCCCATGTCCACCTCCGCCGAAGGCTCGGTGAAGGGAAAGAACGAAGGCCGGAAACGCACCGGCAGGGAGCGCTCGAAAAACTGGATCAGAAAGGCTTCCAGCAGCCCCTTGAGTTGTCCGAAGTGGACCCCTTCATCCACCATGAACCCCTCCACCTGATGAAACATCGGGCTGTGGGTCAGATCCGAATCGCAACGGAACACCCGGCCCGGGGCAATGGCCCGCAAGGGGGGTTGCCGTCCCTCCATCACATGGATCTGCACCGGCGAGGTGTGGGTCCGGAGCAGCCGCTTGCGGCCATCGGGTCCGGGGGGGAGATAGAAGGTGTCGTGCATCTCCCGCGCCGGGTGATCGGGGGGGATGTTCAACGCTTCGAAGTTGTGCCAGTCTGATTCCACCTCCGGGCCGGAGGCCGGAGGAAAACCCATGGCCGTGAAAATGGCGATGATCTCCTGCTGGGCCCGGGTGATGGGATGAATGGTTCCAAGGTTGCGGGGCCGACCCGGCAGGGTGACATCCACCCATTCGTTTTCCAGCCGCTGACCCAGTTCCGCCTGTTTGATCTCCTGCATCCGGCGGGACAAAGCCTCGGCGAACGCCTCCTTGAAGGCGTTGGCCAATGCCCCGAGATTGGCCCGTTCCGCCTCGGCCATCTGGCCCAGACCCCGCAGAATCTGGGTGAGGGAGCCCTTTTTCCCCAGGGTTTTCACCCGGATGTTCTCCAGTTCGGCCCCCGATGCGGCGGTGGAGAGTTCGGCCAGCGCCGTGGTCCTCAGCAGTGACAGTTCTTCATCAAGCATGGCTGCAACCTGAAATAAACCGCATCCAACCAGGATGCGTTGTTTTATTTATAGGGGTCCAGGGGGATTATCCCCCTGGTGGGGTCCAGGGGCGAAGCCCTTGGGACTTTAAAACATAAAATTTTCTGAATATTGATAGGGGTCCAGGGGGATTATCCCCCTGGTGGGGTCCAGG
>JADGAB010000221.1 GCA_015232245.1 Magnetococcales bacterium
CAGGGCAACGGACCTGGGCTTGACCACATAAAAATCATCGCTGAGCTTCATGGCGAACTGGTAGCCCTTGTCACTCTTGAGCGACAGAATCTCGGTCCAGCCGGTGCCAGAAAAATCGGTGGCGGAACTGACCGTGGTGGCCGAACCGGTCCGCCTGGCCCACTGGCCCGTCTGGGTGCGCACGGTCTCGCCGGTGCTCACACCCAGATTGGCTGTGGTGGCATCGATCTGGTGATCCGGCGTCACCTCTTTCCAGCGTTTGGTGTCGGTATAGTCTTCTTTTTCGAGGATCAGCGATTCGTCCTTGTAACTGCCTGGCGCAAATTCATAATATTGACCAGCCACTCCCTTGCCAAAGGCTCCAGCCACCGCTTCCACAATGGTTCCGGTGCTCACCCCCATGGAGACATCCTCCATATCCAGCGGGGCATATTCATACTGTTGGGATTTGTCCAGCTTCAATGCCAGTTTTTCGGCGTCTGTAAGGGTTTTGCCCAAACGGTCTTCCGCAAGTTTGCTCTCGCCATTGATCAAAAGCGGCAATATCTGAATTTCGGTCAGATAATTCATTCCCGCCTCGACAGTGGACTTGTCACTCATCTTGACCAGATTTGTGCTGAGATCGACGAGGGTGCCGGTGGGCTCGAACCCGTAAGGGATGAGTCCGATGTTCAGAACCAAACCATCAATTTTGGCCCGCTCACTGCCAATTCCTTTTTCGGCCACCATATCCACGTGCCGCACGGCACGCACGCTGGTACTTCCCTGCAAATCAACCAGATTGTTCTCGGCCAACACGTTGGAAACCACCGGCACGCTCATGCCGAACAAAGCCACCGTGGTCATGTCCGCGCGGGCCGTGCTGTGCAACTCGTTGGCCACGCGATCCCTGGTCTGACCTGCGAGCAACTTGACATCCTGGCCCGACAACTCGGCATTATTCAACAAAATCCTGTTGTCCGACCCAAGGATGACAGAAGTATTGGAACCGGCTCCCCCGACGGCAGAGGCCGCAAAGCTGTTGGTGTTGGCAGTCAGTGTGGCATTGGTCTGGGTCGCGATTTCCAGATCGCCGTTCAGATTGCGCAGTTCAGCGCCATTCACCCTCACGTCCGACATCAAATTGGCATTCTGCTGGACCGTTGCGGTATTGATCGCCAGCAACCCCACCGCGTCGACGCGCACCTTGTCCACCGTGAAAACATCGGTGACGGTCTCGATGCGGAACAGCCCGCCTTTGCTGGCCGAGGAGGCGGCAATCAGCTTGCTGCCCTCGCCAATCACAACCTGGGAACCGAATTGATTGTTGGCATTGCCCAAGGTGGTCGTCGAACCCAGAATGGTGATCGTTCCGAGACCGCCGCCAAAGGATTGCAGGGAGTTGTCCAGATTGGAATAGAGGCTCTTGTCGGCCACATTCTTGGCCGAAAGTAAAATATCGTCGGCCAGAACCTACACCCGCTCACCAATCTTGATATCGGCAGAGCCCACCAGGTTGGAAATCATGGTGGCCCCACTGCCAGCCAGCGCACCGACCGCCAGGTTGAAAGCGGTGGCATCAAAATTTTGTTCCCGGTTGGCCGTCAGGTCCAGTATACTGACGGTGACATGGCTGTCATCCCCCAACAAAACCTGGGTCCGTCCCAGAATTTCCACTTTGGAATAGGCTCCGGCCAGACCCGCGAACAGCCCACCGCTGGAGGCGGTGGATTGCTGGAACAGGTTGTCGGTGGAGTCGGCCAGTACCCGCAGAGTGGGAGCTGTCACTTGGGTGTTTGTCCCCAAACCAGCCCGGACGATGCTGACATCCCTGGAACTGGCGGAAGAAAAGCCCATGGAAGCGCCGGAACTGACGCTCAGCGCGTCCGCACGTGCGTGGCTCTCTTGCACGCTGTTGGCTTTGACCAACACAACCGTACCGGCACCCGACAATTCCACAACCGCCGAGGACAAATAGGCATCGACCAGGGCCCCCATCTCATTTTCAGAGACCGTGCCCGCCGCAGCCGCGGCGATCAGACCAAAACTGGCCGCAGCCGACAAAACCTGTGACTCCTGTTGGGCCAGACTGTCGGCCAGAATGGTCAGGTTGCCCTTGGCACGCACTTCGGTCCAACCGTTTTCACTCCCCTCCACAAACACATTGACTGCCCCGGTCGTCGTCCGATCGATACCCGCCACAACCTGAGTCGTGATGGTGTTGAACGAGACCGCACCACCGCCCGCAATTGCAAAACCGATCCCCCCCGAAATGGCAACGGAGACAGCGGTGGAACTGCTGTCGATACTCGGAGTGTCCAGGGCCGTGATGAGAATATCGCCTCCGGCGTCCAGAACAACGCGATCGGCATAAGCCTTGGTGCTGCCAGCGATCTCGTTGACGGCAATGGAGATGCCGATGGACACGGAACCGGCAAAAGTGCCGAAGGCCGCCGAGACCGACACGGCCAGCACGCTTGATTCGATGCTGGACTTGTTGTCGGCCTGGACAAGAATATCCCCATCGACTGCCATGCCGGTGCCGGTGCTGTTGAATATATAGGCCTGGGTATCGGTGTTGATACGGTTGGTGGCGCTGGCACCCGCGCCACTGAGAGCCGCGCCCACGGTGCCACCACCGGAGGCCGCTACCGAGCCTGCAAACACGAAGGACTCAATCTTCTGTCTGTTGAGAGCGCTGACTGCAAGATCCCCCGGGACGACATCGCCTTCGATCGTGACCGACGAGCCAATGACGTAGGCCTTGATCTCATTGGCAGAGGTGGTGAGCAACTGCTTCCACTTGTCCTTGTCGGAAAAGTCCTGACCAAGGATCAGGTCATCCATCTTGCCATCCTTGTCCCGGTCTTCCTGTGTCAGCGTTTTGCTGCCGATATATTCATACACCTCGTTGGCACGCGCACCTGAAGTTGGTCCCAGTTTAACCTTGTCGCCCTTCACGAGCTGGCTGGGGGAGTCGGTGCCCTGCACATAGGTCACCGTGCCGCTGTAGGCGTAAGGATCATACCCCAGATAGTTGCGTGCGATCGAAACGCCGATGGAGGCCCCCACGCCCACAGTGCCGCCCACGCCCACGCCAATGGAGGCGGAGATGATGGTTGCATCGATCCTGCTGGCAGAAACCGCATCAACCACCACGTCGCCGGTCGATTGTATGGCGCTGTCATCGATCCCCGCATAGGTATCGGCCAGGATAATATTGAGTGCCGACGCACCGGCTCCGCTGACGCCAACACCGGCAGCACCGCCAATGGCAGCCGATACCGAAGCGGCCAGCGAGAAGACCTTGATATCGGCATCCGAGCTTGCCTTGACCGTCACCCCCTCGGAGGCGGTCACATCAACGCCTTGGAGTGCGGCCATCACCACGCCGTCAATGACATTGCGGGCCAAAGAAACACCAATGGAAACGGAGACACCGACGCTGCCGCCCAGAGCCACAGCGATGGAAGCGGCACCGGCAAATGCGGTAATCCTGGAATTGTTGTCGGCCAGCGCAGAGACGATGTTTGCGTGGATGCTCCCAGGCCGCGTCTTGGCAGCCGTCTCTGTCATGGTGCCGGCGTTGACCCGGACGCCGATCTGGTTTTCGGCCCAGACACCGGAACCGCTCACGGCAACACCCGCACTGCCTCCCGCGCCCACGGCAGCCGAACCGGAAAGGACCAGGGCGTCGATGGACTGGCTGGCTTTGGCCGTAAAGGTGACATCCCCCGCGGTCTCGATGGAGGTATCCTCTGCCAAGGCTCGAACGGTGGCAATGGCATCCTCACCCACCGCGCCGAATCCCTCCTGACCGATCAGGTTGCGGGCGACGGCGATGCCGATCGATGCCCCCACACCCGCGCTGGTGCCTGCGCCAACAGCAATCGACAGGGAGGCGATGGTGGCGGAAATCAACGACTGGTTGGCGGCGCTGAGAGTAACGTTTCCGGTAGCCGTCACGTCGGAAAAGCGCAGCAGGGAATCGGTGGAGCCACTGAGTCGATTGACGGCCACCGCACCCGCCCCACTGATGGCTATTCCGCTGCCACCGGCTGCCAGACCAATGGCCGCCGAGGCTGCCACCGAAATGGCATTGATGTTGTTCCGGGCCATACTGACATCCTGACCATCCAAGGTCAGGGTGTAGCTCTTGCCATCGGCGTCGATGATCTGCCAGATCTTGCCCGGCTCGATCACCGAAACAGCCAATTCCGGCACGACTCTCTGCCAGTTGGTCGTGTCCGAATAGTCCTGTTGGGTGAGGTTGAGCTCTATGTTGTTTTTGCCAATATATTGATAAACCGCGCCACCCACGCCGCCATTCCGGTACTGGTTGGCCAGTCGAACGGTGTCGTCCTTGCGCATGGTTTTGTCCTGGGGGTCCTGTTTTTCCCAGAGATCGTCATCCTCAAAATCGGCCTTGGACAGGTCAACACTCGTACTTTTCCCTTCCTCATCTCCATCCTTGCCCAGGTAGCGGTAGATGATCTCCTTGCCGTCCTCGTCATAATTTCCTTCGTCCAGAACGAGATCATCCTTCTTCAGATCGACGGTTCCGTCTTCCGTGCTGCAGGTCCAGTCGATACCATCTCCTGAGGTATAGACCGCCGTGGGTCGGATCAGATCAGCCTCTGCCAGTTCATAGCCGGCATCGATCAACACGTTGCGCAGATCCACCACCGTGGTGGGATCGGCAAATTCGGAGGCCAGTTCCCAACGTGTGGTATCGGTGTAATCCTCTTTCCAGAGTTCGATATCCTCCTCGATTTCAACTTCATCCCATTTTTTGCTGTCGCTGTAATCGGCTGTCGATAAATCGATGGAGATCGGCTCTCCCGAGTCGGCATCTTCGTCGATATATTCAAAAACCCGACCGGCAAATCCTTTCCTGGCAAAGTTGTCCGACACCCGTATTTTTTGCCCATGGGAGATGGATGTCTTGCCCTCGGCAGTCACATGATCCACCGAGCCGCCGATAAAGCGGTAGACGCGTCCGGCCTGGCCGAGGCGATTCGGGTCGTGCGACGTGTCCCCTTGCGCGGCATAACCTGAGTGCAACTCGTCCACCCGTACGGTATAACCAGACTTGACCGTCTCCTCGGTGTCGTCGTCCACCAATTCAAAACGATTATCGCCGGCGATATACCTGAGATCAATCGTCGCGTCATCACCGGTATACTCATAAATAAGACCACTATAATCCAACAGCAGATCGCCATCCTTCAGGTAGGTCAGGCCATCTGTGCGGAGATAATCCCACTTCCGGTTTTCGTCGCTGTCAAAACTGGTCTTGGCATTGGCATTGGCGGCGGAGTCCAAAGCCGCTGCGGTAATGCCTGCCTTTTGCAATTCGGTCCATTGAATGGTCGGTCCCTCCGCCAAACCGGCAGAGATCGAGCGCATGGTCAAACCACCTGCGCCCGCATCGAGCACAGCGTGTTCGGCGCGTGCCAGGACATCCGCGTCAATGCTGTTGAAAGCCAGTGACAAACCAATCGAAGCACTGATGCTGGAGCCACCACCGGCCAGCGACGCCGCCAAGGAGGCCGCACCGGCCACGGCATTGATGGAGGCGCGACTTTCGCCCTTAATATCGATCCCATTGGCGGCAACTGTGGATTGGTCGGCATCGGTACCCATGATGCGGGCATCCACGCTGCTGTAGATGCGGTTTTCCGCATAGACCCCGGCGGCACTCACCGTGATGGCACCACCTCGACCGGCACCAACTGCGGCAGAACCGGCCAACACCATGGCGTTGATCCCGGCGGTCGAGGTGGCGGTCAGGGTCAACGAGCCGGTGGCGTCCACATTGGCCCGGTCCAGTCGGGCGAGGGTCGATGCGCGAGAGGTTCCATA
>JADGAB010000222.1 GCA_015232245.1 Magnetococcales bacterium
TACTCCGCACACCAAGTTCAAGGCAGAGTGCTATATTTTGTCGAAGGAGGAAGGTGGACGTCATACCCCCTTCTTCTCCAATTATCGTCCTCAGTTCTATTTTCGGACAACGGACGTCACCGGCGTGTTGAGTTTGCCGGAAGGTGTGGAAATGGTGATGCCTGGCGACAATGTTTCCATGGAAGTGGATTTGATCGCCCCCATTGCCATGGAAAAGGGTTTGCGTTTCGCCATCCGCGAGGGTGGACGGACCGTGGGTGCCGGCGTCGTATCGGAAATTGTGAAGTAACGATGACCTGTATAGGAGCGGCGTCTGGAAGGCGTTGGGTGAATGGGTAATGGATAATCAGAAGATACGAATCCGGTTGAAGGCGTTTGACCATCGGATACTGGATCAATCGACAGGCGAGATCGTGCAGACCGCACGGCGGACTGGCGCAGAAATCCGTGGACCGATTCCGTTGCCAACGCGAATCAGCCGCTACACGGTGCTGCGTTCACCCCATGTGGACAAGAAGTCACGTGAACAATTCGAGATCCGGACTCATAAACGGGTCATCGATATTATTAATCCAACGCCCCAGACCGTGGATGCTTTGATGAAACTGGATCTGGCCGCTGGCGTTAACGTCGAGATCAAGCTCTAGGCGGCGTGGCTGTCGGGGAAAGGATGGGTGCAAGATGCGCGCGGGATTGATCGGACGTAAACTCGGCATGACCAGGATCTTTACCAGTGACGGCAAAAGTGTTGCCGTGACATTGGTCAAGGTTGGTCCATGTCCGATTGTTGGGGTCAAGAAAGTGGAAGGGGATGGCTACAATGCCGTGCAACTCGGCTTTGAGGATGCCAAGCCTTCAAGAGTGAAAAAGCCGGTGCGCGGCATTTATGCCAAAGCGAACGTGCCGCCACAGAGAATTCTCAAAGAGTTCCGCGTGGATGACCCGAACGAATATCAGCCTGGTGAAACACTGACCCTGGACCGTATTGAAGCAGGACGGCTGGTTGATGTGACCGGGCGGAGTGTCGGAAAAGGCTTTGCCGGTGGCATGAAGCGCTGGGGATTTCGTGGTGGACGCGCCTCGCATGGTGCCCATCTGACCCATCGTTCGCCAGGGTCCATCGGTCAATGTCAGACCCCAGGTCGGGTGTTCAAGAACAAGAAAATGGCTGGTCACATGGGAGATGTCAATGTGACGGTCATGGGACTGACTGTGGCCTCCGTTGATCTGGAACGCAACCTGTTGGTGCTTAAAGGAAGCGTGCCAGGCTCCAAGGGAACCGTAGTTTTCATCCGCGATGCCGTCAAGTCGGCCAGTAAGTGACCCGATCAGGATCGGAAAGATGATTGAGTATCCAGTAATTGACGCGACCAACCAGACGTCGCACACCGTGAGCCTTAGCAGCCTTGTTTTCGGCTGCACGGTACGTGGTGATCTGCTGAATCGGGTGGTCAGCTATCAGTTGGCCAAACGACGCTTAGGAACTGCTTCGACCAAAAGAAGAGGTGAAGTTCGCGGTGGTGGTCACAAGCCCTACCGTCAGAAGGGAACCGGTAATGCCCGGCAGGGAACCATACGGGCGCCTCAGTATCGTACCGGTGGCGTGGTTTTTGGACCCCATCCTCGGGACTTTTCGGTCAAGATGACCAAAAAAGAACGGGCGCTGGGATTGCGGACGGCACTGTCTGCCAAACGGGAAGCTGGTGAGCTGATCGTTTTGAAGGATTTTGGTCTGACCGATATCAAAACCAAGACCATGTTGCAGATCCTGACTCGTCTGGATGCTGCCCGGTCGGTTTTGATCGTGGTGCCGGATTACGATGATCGTATTGAACTGTCTGCCCGCAATCTGCCCAATGTGGATGTGATTCTGGTGGAAGGTGTCAATGTGTATGATTTGCTGGTTCACGAAAAATTGCTGATTACCGAAGCTGCCTTGCAGAAGCTTGAGGCCCGTGTTGCTCAACTGCCTGGATCCAAAACCGTGACCGAGCAGCAGTCGGAAGGAGAAGCGGCATGAGTGACGCCTTTACTTTGTACCAGGTTCTGAACGCACCCAGGGTCACTGAAAAGACGACCATGTGCCAGGAACAGGCCAATCAGATGGTTTTTCGTGTCGCGAACTGGGCCAACAAGCTGCAGATCAAGGCGGCGGTTGAAAAACTTTTCAATGTCCAGGTCAAGGCTGTGCAAACCTTGAGAGTGACTGGTAAAACCAAGCGGGTGGGCCGCACCGAGGGACAAAGAAGCAATTGGAAAAAGGCCATTGTTCGGTTGGAACAAGGCCAAACCATTGACTTCTATACAAAGTCCTGAAAACAGGAAGTGAGACCTCCACGCACGGAGCGCAACAATGGCACTGAAATATTTCAATCCCACTTCCAACGGTAAACGTACCCAGATCTGTGTGGATCACAGCGGATTGCATCGCGGTGAACCGGAAAGCAGTTTGACGGAAGGTTTGCATTCGTCGGGTGGGCGGAACAGCTACGGTCGCATGACCGTTCGGCATCAAGGCGGCGGTCATAAACAGCGCTATCGGATTATTGATTTCAAGCGCGACAAAAATGACATTCCAGCTAAAGTCGAACGGATCGAGTACGATCCCAATCGTACGGCCTTTATCGCCTTGCTGCACTATGCGGATGGAGAGAAGCGCTATATTCTGGCCCCGCAACGTTTGTCGGCAGGGGATCAGGTGCTCTCTGGAACCGGTGCGGAAGTCAAACCCGGGAACGCCATGCCGTTGCGGGTCATCCCTTTGGGATCCGTGGTGCATAACGTTGAGCTGAAACCTGCCAAAGGTGGACAGCTGGCACGTTCGGCAGGCAACTATGTGCAGTTGATGGGCAAGGAAGGGAAGTATGCCCAACTGAAACTCCCCTCGGGTGAGATGCGCCTGGTGCTTCTGGATTGCATGGCCACGATTGGCCAGGTATCGAATCCGGATCACGGCAACATCAAACTGGGCAAGGCAGGACGGGCCCGCTGGATGGGTAAACGTCCGTCGGTCCGTGGTGTGGCCATGAACCCGGTGGATCATCCCCATGGTGGTGGTGAAGGCCGCACCTCGGGTGGACGTCATCCGGTGACCCCGTGGGGTGTGCCGACCAAGGGCAAGAAGACTCGTGATCGCGTGAAATCCACGGATCGTCTGATCATGCGCCGGCGTGTGACCAACGACCGTAAGTAGCGGATACTGGTCGCATAAAATAACGAAATATGGAAGCAACCGGGCATAAGTTGCTCTAAAGATGCCAGAACGGGTGCAAGAGGAAAAGCATGGCACGATCAATCAAAAAGGGTCCTTTCTTCGATGGGTATCTTCTCGTGAAAGTGGAGAAGCTGCGCGAAATTGGACGTAAGGAACTGATCAAAACCTGGTCGAGACGCTCGACGATCATTCCGGAATTTGTGGGCTACACCTTTGGCGTGCATAATGGACGCAAGTTTATTCCGGTCCTGGTGACCGAAAATATGGTGGGCCACAAACTTGGTGAATTTTCTGCTACCCGCACCTTCCATGGTCATGGCGGGGACAAGAAATCCAACCGGAAATAACGAGAGGACGGGAAGATGGAAGCTGTAGCCAGATTGAGGAATCTCCCGGTCTCGCCCACCAAGGTCAGACTGGTCGTGGATCAGATTCGCGGACATCGCGTGGAGCATGCCCTGCGTACCTTGGAATTCTCCAAGAAGCGTGTAGCCAACTCTGTGAGAGAGACGCTCAAATCCGCCATTGCCAACGCTGAGAACAATTTCGGGTTGGATGTCGATACCCTGGTTGTGTTTCAAGCAAGTGTTGATAAAGGGATCGTGATGAAACGCTTCCGTCCCCGTGCCAGAGGACGCGCCGGTCGCATCATGAAACGGACGAGCCATCTTACCATCACGGTGCGGTCCACTGAACAGTAGGTCCGTAACGAAGCGGGTCGAAGGTTCCTCATCAAGTTAGAGCTGGAGAGCGACTCAATGGGTCAAAAGGTACATCCTACTGGTTTTCGTCTTGGCATCACCAAGACGTGGGATACACGCTGGTATGCTGACAAGGCGTTTGCCTCGCTGTTGCTCGAGGACATCAAACTGCGTGAGTGGATCAAAAAGCGTTTGGAACATGCGAGTGTATCCAAAATCATTATTGAGCGTCCGGCCAAGAAAGCCCGCATCAATATTCATACCGCCCGTCCAGGTATCATCATTGGCAAAAAAGGCGCGGATATTGAAAAGCTGAAAAACGATATCGCCAAAGTGGCCAATACCGAAGTGGCCCTGAATATCGTCGAAGTGCGCAAGCCCGAAGCGGAAGCTCAGTTGATTGCTGAAAATGTGGCCCAACAGCTTGTCAGACGTGTGGCGTTCAGACGCGCCATGAAAAGAGCTGTGACATCGGCCATGCGCCTGGGGGCCCTGGGGATTCGCATCAACTGTGCGGGTCGTCTGGGTGGAGGAGAAATCGCTCGTACAGAGTGGTATCGTGAAGGCCGTGTGCCTTTGCATACCCTGCGGGCAGATATTGAATATGGATTCGCGGATGCAAACACCACCTATGGCGTGATTGGCGTCAAGGTCTGGGTGTTCAAAGGCGAGATCATCGACAGGGAAATCAGGAGGCCGTAAGGGTCCTTTGTCATGCTTTTGCAACCCAAAAAGACCAAATTTCGCAAGGCCCACAAGGGTCGTATTCATGGAATTGCGGGAAGCTGCTCTGAATTGAACTTCGGCCAGTTTGGCCTGAAGGCCATGGAGGCAGGTCGTATCACTGCCCGGCAAATCGAAGCAGCCCGCCGTGCCATGACTCGTCACATCAAGCGTGGCGGTCGCATCTGGATCCGACTCTTCCCGGATGTCCCGGTTTCCAAAAAGCCGGCTGAAGTCCGTCAAGGTAAGGGTAAAGGAAATCCTGAGTTCTGGATGGGCCGGGTGAAACCAGGTCGCATTCTGTACGAAATGGAAGGGGTCTCGGAAGAGATTGCCAGGGAGGCCATGGCTTTGGCCGGGGCCAAGCTGCCCATTCCCACCAAGTTTGTTCATAACTGGAGGAAGGCGTGATGAAGGCCGCTGAAGTACGGGCGCTTTCCGAAGAGCAGGTCGGCGACAAGCTGAAATCGCTCTATCAGGAAGCTTTCAATCTGCGCTTTCAGCTCGCGACAGCGCAACTGGAAAATACGGCGAGAATTCGCAAGGTGCGTAAAGAGATCGCACGGATCAAAACGATCACTGGCGAGCGCGCTTTGAAACAAAATGCGGCTGGCAAGGAGAATTAGTCATGGCGCAACGCATTATGCAGGGCGTCGTGGTGAGCGACAAGATGGACAAAACCGTGGTCGTGAAGGTGGAACGGAATGTCCGTCATGAACTGTATGGCAAAATCATCAAGCGTTCCAAGAAGTATAAGGCGCATGATCCGGAAAATCGCCTTAAGGTGGGTGATGTGGCCCGCATTCGCGAATGCCCTCCGGTGAGCAAGGATAAGTGCTGGGTAGTGATTACGGAGGAGTCCTCATGATTCAGGTACAAACGACTCTTGAGGTGGCGGACAATTCCGGTGCCAAAAAAGTACAATGCATCAAGGTGCTGGGTGGCTCCAAGCGTCGCTATGCCCATGTGGGTGATGTGATTGCAGTGGCCATTAAATCCGCCATCCCCAGAGGCAAGGTAAAAAAAGGGGATGTGGCCCGCGCTGTGGTGGTGCGTACAAAAAAACAGGTGACACGCGATGATGGCAGCTTTATTCGCTTTGATCGCAACGCAGCCGTATTGATCACCAAAACCGGTGATCCGGTGGGAACCCGTATCTTTGGTCCGGTGACCCGTGAACTGCGTGTCAGAA
>JADGAB010000223.1 GCA_015232245.1 Magnetococcales bacterium
CTTTTGGTTAGGATATGCCTGAAATAACGAAAGTCAACAAAATTCTGTTCGTCCACGTTTAAGTGGGGTGGTACCCCCGATACGGAAGAGCAAAAAAAAATGCTCATGCCCTTGACTGATTGCTCAAAGGCTGTTATAAAAGCGAGATCTTATGGACGCGGGCCTATAGCTCAGATGGTTAGAGCGCACGCCTGATAAGCGTGAGGTCAGTGGTTCAACTCCACTTAGGCCCACCATTTTGTTTCTGCCCTTTCCGGACTGGATCCAGGGGGTGTAGCTCAGTCGGGAGAGCGCCTGCTTTGCAAGCAGGAGGTCATCAGTTCGATCCTGTTCACCTCCACCAATTAAAGTCATTAAGAAAGTCTCCAAATTAAAGCCGCCTTCCAAGGCGGCTTTTTTGTGTTTAAAAAGTCCAATGTTTCAAAGGAGTTAGACGACGGAGTTTGAAATACCATTCGGTCTCAAACAGGACCAGTGAACACAAAAAACGGCGGTCCCATTCTCTCTCGGCCCAAATTCTCCAAAACCTGTGGACCAGACGCGTTCTGGTCCACAGCCCTGTGGACCAGAAGTTTCTCCTGAAATATCAATAACAAGTCCTGGTCCACAGCTTCAGGACCAGTTGGATGATGTGTTTGGTTGCCTGAAAACCGAGTGAGTGGGTCAACTCTGGTCCGGTCTGGGGTAGCCAGAGGGTGCGTCCTTCCCGATCCAGAGACGACTTTCTCCTTGCGCTGCGGCATGTTGCACCAAGACGGTCATCGACTACCCATGCCTGCCCAGGCATCAACAACGGCGCACAGCCGTTCGATGAGGCACTTGCCTGCCAAAAATCGAGCAGGTCAACTCTGGTCCGGTTTTGACGGGCTTCTTTTCCCTCGCCAGTTGCCGTCGCGCCGTCAATACGCACACGCCAAATCTGCGCCACCAGTCGCGCCACGTTTGCGTCGGAGGGTGCGAGTGGTATCATTTTGCAGGTGTCCGGGAATAGACGCGCAGGAACGCACCGTGCGCAAAAACAGACCGGTGCTCTCCTCTTGCCCAAGGCAAACGCCCGTGAGACTCTGGACTCTCCACCCGCGATATCTGGATGCCAAAGGGCTGGTCGCCGTCTGGCGCGAGGCGCTGTTGGCCCAGGCTGTCCTGCGCGGGGAGACGCGCGGCTACCGGCATCATCCGCAACTGCTGCGTTTCCGGGAACAACCGGATCCGTTGGCCAGCATCGCTGGTTATTTGTTGGCCGTCCACCTGGAAGCCAACGAACGCGGTTATCGTTTTGACCCGACGCGCATTGCCCAACCACCCGGCGACGGCGTGATCGAGGAGACGCAGGGACAGGTGCTGTACGAATGGCAGCACCTCCAACACAAACTGGCGGTGCGCTCTCCCGAGACCTTGGCTATGTGGCAGGCGGTCGACACCCCTGAGGCCCATCCGCTTTTTCAGATTGTACAGGGTGTCGTGCGGCCTTGGGAACGTGGAAGCATCACAACTACCTGATTTGTTTGAAACCCAGAAGGTCGAATGCCATGGATTACTCCTCCATACTTCATGAATTGCAAAATGCCAGCCTGTTCGATCTGTACCGCCTGAAGGTCGGGATCGACGGCATGCTGGATCAGCCAGAGCGGCTGGCGCAGATCAAGCAGCATCTGCAGCCAGGGATGATGATCTCCTATTTCAACGGTCGGAAAAATCGACTGGCAGATGCCGAGATAATGGAAGTGCAGCGCACCAACGCGCTTGTGCTGGACAAGACGGATGGACAGCGCTGGACCATCCCCCTTTACTCCGTGAATTTGGCTAGTGTGGATACGGACGTTCATCCGCATCAAGGACAGAATCGCCTGGACAAGAATCAGTTGAAGGTTGGAGACTCCATTGGCTACCGTGATCGCCAGAACCGAGAAGTCTATGGAACCATTCTGCAACTCAACCAGAAGACCGCCACCGTTCTGACCAGTACGGGAGAACGGTGGCGGGTTTCGTACAGCCTGCTGTTCAAAATCATGGATGGGGAAGGTCGCCAGGAGGCGGATGCCGGATTGATCGAGGGAGAAATTCTGGAGAGGTAAAAGATGGATGCCTCCAGAAAAATCGTCCACATCGACATGGATGCCTTCTATGCCTCCGTGGAGCAACGGGACCATCCGGAATATCGGGGGCATCCCCTGGTGGTGGGAGGAAATCGTTCCCGTGGCGTGGTGGCCGCCGCCAGTTACGAGGCGCGGCAATTCGGCATCCGTTCCGCCATGGCCATGAACAAGGCGTTGGACCGGTGTCCGGGCTTGATCGTCATTCCGCCACGCATGGCCGCCTACAAGGCCGTCTCCCTGCAAATCCGTGAGGTGTTCCTCGAACACACCGACCTGGTGGAACCGCTCTCCCTGGACGAGGCGTTCCTGGATGTGACCCATAACAAGAAGGGCATCCCGTCCGCCTCCTGGGTAGCCCAGGAGATTCGCGCCGAAATCTTGCAACGCACGGGTCTGACCGCGTCCGCCGGGGTCTCCTTCAACAAGTTCCTAGCCAAGGTGGCCTCCGGCATGCACAAGCCCAACGGCTTCACCCTGATCACTCCCGAACAGGCACCAGCATTTGTTGAGACCCTGCCCATCGAGAAATTCTTCGGCGTCGGCAAGGCGACCTCCGACAAGATGCATCGCTTGAGCATCAAAACGGGTGTGGATCTGCTCCGACTCTCCCTGGAAGAGTTGCAGGCGAGCTTCGGCAAGGCAGGTCGCTCCTATTACCACATCGTCCGTAACGAGGACTCCCGCCCGGTCAATCCCAACCGGGAACGCCACTCTGTGGGCACCGAGGACACTTTCGATCAGGATCTGCACAGCCGTCAGGAGATGCTGGCCCGTCTGGAAAGCATCGCCCACGAAGTGATGCGGCGCATGGACAAATGCCAGTTCGTCGGCAAAACCGTCACCCTGAAAGTCAAATTCGGCGATTTCCGGCAGATCACCCGCAGCCGGACCCTGGATCATCCGGTGCGCCAAGCGGAGGAGATTATCGCCGTGACCAGACGCCTGTTCGTCCAGGTGAGCATCCCGCCGCGAGGCGTGCGTCTGCTCGGCTTGACCGTCGGCAATGCCAGTACCGGGAACCTCATGGGCTGGCGTCAGCTTGAACTGCCGTTCGACGAAACAGCCGATTGATCTCCGGCCAATTCCTCCAAAGTTTTCACGGGAACCAAATGCAGATCATCGCGCAACTGCATCGCTCCCGCATGGACCAAGGCTTCCAGCACCACACGCGCCTCCCGTTCCTTCACGCCGCTGTTGTGTGCGATTGCCCTGGCATTGACATCCAACACCTGCTGGAGGAATTCCTCCTCCTCTTCATCCGTGATCTCACGCTGGGAGATCGGCGACTGTTCGAAAAGACAGGCAAGGTCAGCGTCCATCCGGGCGATTGCTTCGGAGTGATCGGAGGGCTGGTTGGCTTTTGGATGTTGGGAGCGACGGCTTCTTGCGTTTCTCTTTGCGGCGGCCCTGGCCTGGGCACGGATTTTCTTGACCGGCTTCTGGCGGGGCATCAACGCGGATCCTTAAGATGACGTCTGGCCGGTGCTTTCGGCGCGCTCTGCCTGTAACACCAAAGGACTGTCCCGAAACGTCACCACCCTGCGGGCGGTAATTTCGATGGATTCCCCTGTCTTCGGATTCCGCCCTGGCCGGGAATTTTTGCTGCGCACGGAGAACACCCCAAAGCCCGACAGCTTCACGGTCTCCCCTTTCTCCAGTTCGTGGACAATGGTCTCGAACACCTGCTCGACGAGCATGGTCGAACGAGGCAGACTCAACCCGCTCTTTTCGTGGACAGCGGCAACCAAGTCGGCTTTGGTCGTGGTAGGCATCGATTCCGTCGGGTGGTGCATCTGATAAATGGGCGTGGTCTGCCGAAAATCAGACAGACCACGCCCTCATCGGCAAAGGATTGGGTGAGATGATAATTCGCCCTTGGATGGATGAAAAGACAGAAAAATGAAAAATCTAGAAAATCCTTCCGGCAGGGTCAGACACGTATGCAAGCGTCCGATCCTGCCGGGGGGTCAGAACGGCGTTGGGTGTTCAGTGCATCCCGATGGCCTGACGGTACAGATCCACCATGTTCTCCTGCTCTTCCAAAGCCTCCCGTTCCATTTTCCGCATTTTCAGGATCTCACGCATGATCTTGACGTCAAAGCCGTTGCTCTTGGCGTCCAGGAACACCGCCTTGACATCTTCGGCGATCCCCATCTTCTCCTCTTCCAGGCGTTCGATCCGCTCAAAATACTGGATCAGAACATCACCGGCGATTCCCTGGTAGGTGGTCGGTTTCGATGCAGATTGGGCATGAGCTTGTGGCATAAGTCTCTCCATAAGATGTTTGAATCGATTCAGGAATGTCAAAATAAACGGCTGAATGCGCCGATGCAGGGGTCAAGCAAAAGATGTGCCTGGGGGTGTTAACGCAGGTGGCATCGGACAGAAGCCAAAGCCGCCCGATGCCGCCACCGCCGCCAATGTCACACCGTCTCCGGAATCCCCCACCGCGTGCGCTGTTCGCTCCAGAGCATTGGAAACGATTTGCGCAACTCCTCCCAGGTCATGATGTCCGGTTGCCGCCCGTCCAGGATCAATTCAATGATGTCCGGTGCCAAAAGCGTCAGGCGCAGGATCTTCGCCATGTAGGAGGCGTCGGTCTTTTTGTACTCCGCAAGTTCCCGGACGGAGGCGAACTTCTTGCCTTCCAGGAGTTTCAACCAGTGATGCGCCCGGACCACCAGTTTGGCCAGACTCTCCTCCCGAGGCCTGGTCATGGCCATCCCCTCCGGCGCGATGATCAACGTGCGCCCGCCACGTTTGCGCATCTGCATGGGAATGCTGACGATGATCGTGCCGTCCCTGCTCAATTCCGCCTTCATGCCGACTTCTCCTTTTCATTCCAAAATCCGGTCAGTTCCCGAGCAAGGGTGTTCAGGCCCGTGGCGCGCAAATGCACCTGCACGCCACTTTTTTCTACATCCACTTTGCCGATGAGCAGTTGCACCAGCCGTTGCTGCTCGACCGGGAATAGCTCCTCCCAGATTGGCTCCAATCGCCGCAGGGCTTCGACCACATCACGTTCGTGGATCCCTTCATCCGACTGCCACGTCTTGACCACCATCTCTGGCGCACTCATCATGGTTCTCATCTGGCCGATCACCACCGCCTCGATCTCCCCGGCGGCAACGGTCCGCAGTGGACAGGTTTCGCGTCCATGCTTGTCGGCGCCATGGCAGACGTAATAGCGATACAACCGCCCGACCTTGCGGGTGAATGTGGGACGCATGGCCCGGTCGCAGTGACGGCATCGAATGATCCCCTTCAGCAAGGCCGGGGTCTGCACCCGAACCCGATCCGGGTTGTAGTGGTTGTTGTCCGCCATGATGGCGTGAACCTGATCCCAAATCTCCCGGTCGATGATCGGCTCGTGTTCACCTGCGTACACCTCGCCTTTGTGCGCGATCTCGCCGATGAAGTATTGGTTTTTAAGCAACCGGTAAACGGACGGCCTGTCCATCCGGTTGCCGTTCTTGCTGGCCACACCCTTTGCGGCCAACTCCTTGACAATCTGGGTAGCGGACCGGCTTTCCACGAACCGTTGGAAGATCCAGCGCACCGTTTCCGCCTCGGCGGCATTGACCACCAGCTTGCGATCCTTCACGTCGTAGCCCATGGGCGGATGGCCGCCCATCCACATGCCTTTGCGTTTGGAGGCCGCGAATTTGTCCCGGATGCGCTCTGCTGAGAGTTCTCTTTCAAATTGCGAAAACGACAAAAGGATGTTCAGTG
>JADGAB010000224.1 GCA_015232245.1 Magnetococcales bacterium
AGATCGAAGACTTCGAACTCCTTGACCCCCAGAGGCCCGAATTTGGCCAGGGAGGGGGCCAGCATCTGCACCGTGCCCATCTGAACCGCTTCGAGTTCCTCTTTGTCCTTGAACAACTGGCTGTTGGGATAGACTTCGACTTTCACTTTATCATTGGTATAACGGGCCACCAGTTCCCGGAACTTTTCCGCGGCCTTGCCCTTCGGAGTGTCGATGGCCACAACGTGGCTGAACTTGATGAGAATCTGCTCTCCGGCCTGCGCCGCCCCCTGCAGGGCGACCCATGTCAGTGCCGCGATGCCAATGCCCACTCGCCATGCTTTCATGATGCAGACACCTCGATTCCGATTGATGTAGGGGATGGATTGAACTGGTGCAGAATGCTGTCAAACCCTTGCGTTCGTCAAGAGTATTCGCTTGAAATCAATCCCGCAACTCCCGTCCGGTGAGTTTCAGAAAGACATCCTCCAGACTGGCGGGCCTGGAGAGACAGGTCAGATCCCGGCGTCCCCGGAGTCCGGCCATGATCTCGGAGGCGTCCCCGGAGTGACAATAGAGGGTGTCCCCGGCCATTTCCAGGCGTCCGGGCAGATGGGCGAAGGCCTGGCGGTCCAGGGGGGGGTGGAGGGTGCGGATCTCCACCACTTCCGGTTCCACATGGAGGCGGATCAGCTCCAAAGGCGAGCCCATGGCCAGGATGCGACCCTGATCGATGATCATCAACCGGTCGCACAGCCGGGCGGCCTCTTCCATGTAATGGGTGGTCAGAAGCAGGGTGGTTCCCTGACTTTTAAGGGCGCCGAGGCGTTGCCAGATGAGGTGTCGGGCCTGGGGATCGAGTCCGGTGGTGGGTTCGTCGAGGATCAGGAGTCCGGGTGTGGCCACCAGGGCCCGGGCGATGACCAGGCGGCGTTTCATGCCTCCGGAGAGGGAGCGCACCGCATGATCGCGCCGTTCCGTCAATTGAGCAAAATCGAGGAGTTCCTCGACCCGGGTCCGGATGATGGGGTCAGGCAGGCCGAAATAGCGGCCATAGACCAGGATGTTTTCCGCCACGGTGAGGTCGTCGTCGAGGTTGTCTTCCTGGGGGACGACGCCCATGAGGCGATGGAGTTCGGAGGAAGCGGGATCGGTGAAGTGCTGGAACAGGGTGAGTTCCCCTCCGTCCCGGGGGGTCAGACCGGTGAGCATGCGCATGGTGGTGGTTTTGCCCGCGCCGTTGGGACCGAGCATGCCGAAGCACTCGCCGGCATGCACCGTGAAGTCGATCCCGTCCACCACGGTGCGGTTGTGATAGCGTTTGACCAGTCCTTGGGCCAAAATCAGGGGCAATGCCATGGTCCGGGTTTCATCCTGAGCGCATTTGTGAAAAAATGGACCTTGTTTCCGAGATTTTCATGTATGCAACAAGGGAGGGTGGCATGGCAATGGTGCATGATGCATCCCGGCGGGGAGAACGGCTGCTGACCAGCGCCGAAATGGGGGAGGCCGACCGGCGGACCATCGAGGAGTTGGGTCTGCCTGGGGTGGTCTTGATGGAAAATGCCGGGGCGGCGGCGGTGGAGGTGTTGCAGGCCCGGGTGCCGGAGTGGCGAAATCGCCTGGTGGTGATCCTGGCCGGGGCTGGCAACAACGGGGGGGATGGTTTTGTCATCGGGCGTCGGCTGTTGCAGGCGGGCGGACGGGTGATGGTGATCCTTCTCGGGCAGGGCAGCGGCCTGCGTGGGGATGCCCGGTTGCATCACGACGTGTTTGTCAAATCGGGTGGCGTGGTGCGGGAGTTGCGCTCCCAGGAAAATCTTTCGGCCCAGCTGGTGCAGCCTCTGGCCAACTGCGCGGTGGTGGTGGATGCGATTTTCGGCACGGGTCTGACCCGTCCGGTGGAGGGGGCGGCGGCGGCGGTGATCCGGCTGGTCGCCGAGAGCGGCAAGCCGGTGCTGGCGGTGGATCTGCCCTCCGGGGTGTGCGCGGACACGGGACGGATTCTGGGATGCGCGTTGCCGGCCAACTGGACCGTGACCTTTGCCGCGGCCAAGCGGGGCCATTGGCTCCATCCCGGGGCGGGACTGCGGGGCGAGTTGACCGTGGTCCCCATCGGCATTCCCCGCGGCTATCTGGAGATCCCGGAGCACGCGGTGGGACTCAACGGGGTGGAGGATCTGGAGATCCCCAGGCGCGCCCTGGTGGCCCACAAGGGGGATTGCGGTCGGCTTTTGGTGGTGGCTGGCGGCATGGGCATGGAGGGGGCGGCGATTCTGGTGGCCCAGGGGGCGGCCCGGGTGGGCGCGGGCTTGATCCAGATCGCCACCGCCGGATCGATTCAGCCGGTGGTGACCGCCGGAATGGTGGAGGCCATGACCCTGCCCCTGCCCGAGGAGGATGATTTCGGCGAGGATGGTCTGGTGACTCTTCGCAACAACCGTTTTCAGCCGGATGTGGTGGCTGTGGGTCCGGGGATGGGGGATACCACCCGGACGCGGCATCTGGTGGAGGGGTTGATCGACTGGGGCGAGTTGCCGTTGATTCTGGACGCCGACGCCCTGAATGTGCTGGCGGGTCAGTGGGAGCGGATCCGGCAGTGGACCGGTTCCCGGCGCGGGGCGTTGATGCTCACCCCCCATCCCGGGGAGATGGCACGGCTGCTGGGGGTGAACGTGGCCAAGGTGCAGCAGGATCGTCTCGGCACGGCCCAGCGCGCCGCCAGGGAGTGGAACGTCTGGCTGGTTCTCAAAGGGGCGGGCACGGTGATCGCCGCGCCGGACGGACGGGCCTGGATCAATCCCACGGGCAATCCGGGGCTGGCGGCGGGGGGAAGCGGGGATCTGCTCACCGGCATGATCGCCGGTCTGTGCGCCCAGAAGTGGTCCATCGAAAGCGCCATCCGGGCCGGGGTATGGCTGCACGGCGCGGCGGCGGACGCCTGCGCCGCCGAGCAGGGCATGGCGGGCATGGTGGCCAGCGATCTGCTGCCCCATGTGCGCCGTCTGCGGAACCGGCTGGATTGACGGTCATGGAGCGACGCCGTTTCGGTCGGACCGGTCTTGAGGTGTCGGTTTTGACCCTGGGGACCATGCGGCTTCTGCACGGCTGGGACGCCCCCCATGATCATCTGCCGGAAGAGAGTCTCTCCTCCACCTTCGAGATCGTCTCCGCGGCCCTGGACAGCGGGATCAATCTCATCGAAACCGCCCGGGGATACGGCAAGAGCGAACGGCTGTTGGGGGCGGTTCTGCCCCGCACCGGTCGGAGGCGGGAGGAGTGCCTGCTGATGACCAAGGCCCCTCCTGCCCCCACGGCCCGGGAGATGCGTCTGTGGATCGACGACTCCCTGGTCCGGCTGGGGGTCTCCCGGCTGGATCTGTTCGCCCTGCACGGTCTGAACCGGGAGGAGCATCTCCGGGCCTTGCGGGGCAAGGGTGGGGTGTTGTCCGCCCTGCGTCAGGCCCAGGACGAAGGGGTGATCGGTCCCATCGGTTTTTCCGGACACGCGGAGCTGTCGTTGTTGTTGCGGATCCTGGCCGGCAACGATTTCGATTTCGTCAATCTGCACTATTACCGTTTCCGCAGGAGCAATCATCCGGCGGTGGCCCTGGCGCAGGCTTTGGACATGGGGGTGTTGATCATCTCCCCCAACGACAAGGGGGGTCGGCTCTACGAGCCTTCCACGCCACTGCAAGCCTTGACCGCGCCGCTGCATCCGGCCCAGTTCAACGAGCGCTGGCTGTTGTCCCATACCGGCGTGCATACGTTAAGCATCGGTCTGAGCGCCGCGGAACAGTTGCCGCTCCATCTGGAGCGGTTGGGAGAAAAACCGGTCTGGGGCGCCCGGGAACAGGCCATCGCGGCCCGTCTGACGGCTGTGGAATCCGGATCGGCGTTGAATTCCTGCGGTCAGGAGTGCTCGGCCTGCCTGCCCTGTCCCCAGGGAATCAACATTCCGGAGATGCTGCGCATGGATCATCTGATCCACTGTTTTGACATGTCGCTCTTTGCCCGCTATCGTTATGGCATGATGCGTCCCGGGGATCACTGGGTGCCCGGGGCCCGTCTCGACTCCTGTGACGATTGCAACGAATGTCTGCCCAGGTGTCCCCGGGGGCTGCCCATTCCGGGATTGTTGCGTGAGGCCCGCACGCGCATGGAGACCTAACCCCTGCCACTTATGGAGCGCCCATGGCCATCATCATCCTCGCCCAGAACAAAAAGCTCTCTTACAAATGGCTGCGTTTTGCCCAGACCGGGATCGAGATTCTGGACGCGCAGCATCAGGAGCTTCTGGACCACATGAACCAGATCAAGGAGATGCTGGAACAGGGGGTGGAGCCGGAGATGCTTGGCAAAAAACTCGCCGCATTGCGGGGATGGTTCGGCCAGCATTTCGAGTATGAGGATCAACGGATGCTGGCCCGGGGGTACGCGGGGTTTTCCGCCCATTTCGATGCCCATCAGGCATTCATGGAAGGACCACTGCTCAAAACCGTCACCGATCCCCAGGGGCAGGAAGGATACGACATCAACGCCCTGATCGACTGGGAGGCCAATCACATCAGCCGCATGGATCGTCCCATGGCGGAATATCTGCTCTCCCGCGCCTGACGGCACCGGGCATGGAGTGTTCCGATCTCCCTTGACCGATGCCGACATTGACTGCACCCGCAGCCCAGGGAACAAAACCATCGCTTGTCCATCGCGCCGACTTTGTCGGTGTCGTCGTCAACAAGAGGTACACGAACGGAAAGGGTCCATGGCTGGGTGGCCAAACTTGCGCTCCGATGCATCGAGACCCGCGCCCATGGAGCAACTGACATCAGCGATCCGCATAAAGGAATATGCCAGGTTCCTGTTGATCTTTCCGATAGGCCCGCAACTCTACAATCGGCGCCACAGGAACGTCGCAGAACCCCGATTCGTCGGCGGGCAGCTGTTTCCAGGCGGTAAAAGTTTCCACCGGGGCCCGGTAATGCTCCTGAATGATCACTTCACCACTCCTGGATGCCCTTCTTGTTTCCTTAAGTTGTTCAAACGGGATCAGAATTCCATAAGGTTGCTTCTGCAGCGACAGGATCTTCCATGTTTCAGGAGGCGTCTCTGAATTGCCCAGACGCACATCCTGAAACCGACGCATATTGTTCCGCATTACACCTGAATGAAAATACAGGGTTGCAATTTCTCTCTCCTCCAGAAACGCCAGTTCGGCAGGGGACAGACGCAGGCGATGCAGGACGGTCGCAACCTCCCTTTTGCAGCGGACCTCGGGATAATAGACCTTATTGCCGGCTCGATTGCTGTAGACTGCGAGGCTCCACGGAACACCCCAGATCAGAAAGAAAGCGACCGACACAATCAATATTCTTTGAACGGATTGGTGGCATCCATAATAAACAACAACCAGAAACCAGACAGGAAAAGTCAAAACAAGGAAAAGAACGACAGACCTTTTGGCTGAATTCAATAGACCCCAAGTATCCATGACGGAACCGGCTAATAATTTACTGAACATATGATTTTTGATGTGTGCGATATTCTGCGTCATCTTCTCATGAAAATCAGTAACGGATTCAACAATCAACACCGGAGAGTCTCGCAATGGAATCATTGCCAGTGGATTTTTGAATGATGAAACAATATTTTTCAAGCTCTCTGTCGGACTGTTTCCAGGATAAAGGTATTGACAGGCAGCAGCTGAAGCGCCAAAAGAAATGCCGTGAATGATAATCTGCTGTCCAACCAGCAGGATGGCCATTCCAACGGACGCCACAATGGTAATGAATTTTCTTACTAATAGCTCCCCTTTGAACTCCGTGACAAGGCGATGTG
>JADGAB010000225.1 GCA_015232245.1 Magnetococcales bacterium
ATTCCGGCGGGGGTGGCCGGGTGGCTGCCCGCCATCTCCTGTTTGATCCGGCGTGTTGTCGAACGGTTTGGTCGAAAGGCGTCATTGGATGGACAGAAGGCGTCCGTCTCACAAAGCCTTCTTTGGGGGGATGCAATCATGTTTGTCTATCAGAGAGATCCAGGAGAGGTAAAGTGTTTCTCCATGGCATGGGGAGAGAAAACCGATGAGCCGATACCATGGAATCATCTCTCCCTGTACAATCGGGCAGGTTTTTGTGCGTTGAATCTTCAGTCAGGACAAGAATATCTGCGTCTGGATTACCATGAAGATGGACGATTGATCGGTTCTTTATGCGGCGTTCGTTTTGA
Source organism: Magnetococcales bacterium (assembly GCA_015232245.1). GTDB lineage: Bacteria > Pseudomonadota > Magnetococcia > Magnetococcales > Magnetaquicoccaceae > Magnetaquiglobus. Next base: position 351 of record JADGAB010000225.1, read on the forward strand.
CGATCAGTTTGTTTCCGGTTACAGTGCCGGTTTCGGCGGGATCGATATGGTTCGGGATCCCGAAGAGTTGGCGCGTCTGCCTGCCATGATCAGTGCGTTCTGTCGCCATCTGTCGGCTTTGGGAGTGCGTCAGATGCGCATCCGCTGCAAGCCGGAGGGGTATTCCACCAATGAGACCATGCTGCATTTCGTGCTGCTGAACGCCGGGTTTTCGATTCTGGAGTGTTCTCTCAACGCACACCTGCCAGTCGATGCCTATATCTCCCCTGAAATGTATATCCAGAAACTGGCCTCTCCCCCACGCAGATGTCTGAAACATGGGCTGAAGGAGAATTTTGTTTTGCGCGTGGCGGAGTCGCTGGAAGAGTGGTCCACAGGCTATGCCGTTCTGGAGTCCAATCGGGCTCAGAAAGGTCGTCGGTTGAGTTTGACCCTTGATTACATAATGCGTCTCAGGCAAATTTTTCCAAAAAATATCGCTCTCTTTCTTCTGACGCATGAAGAGTCGGTGATCGCCGCCGCATTGGTCTATGATGTCACCAGGAGGTGCAGCCAGGTCATGTACTGGGGTGATGCGCAGCACGCCTTGTCACACTCCCCCATGAACGTTTTGGCCTATCGTCTGGTGGAACAGGCCCTTGGCCAGGGGGGGCGCCTTCTCGACCTGGGGGCAACCACACCCCAGGGAAATCCCGGAGTTTTGAGATTCAAACAATCCGTCGCGGCCAGGGTTGGACTGCGTTTCACCCTGCAACATGATTTGCATGGTTAAAGGAAAGCAAAATGACCAATGATTTTCTTGAGGAGTATTCAAAAGTCCGTGTCCGGGTCATTCCCGATCAGGTGGTTTCCGCCGAGGAGCAGATCGCGCAGATGATGCGGATGGCGCCCATACCGGACAACGAACTGGCGGAAAACGTCCCGCTGTTTTTTTCTCCTCGGGTATTGAAACGGGTTCTGTTCATGGACGAACTTTATCGTCAGATTCTGCCTGTCCATGGGGTCATACTGCAATTCGGCGTTCGCTGGGGGCGTGACATCGCTGTTCTCGATGCCCTGCGCCACATCTACGAACCTTTCAATATTACACGCACGGTGGTTGGTTTCGATACCTTTGAAGGATTTCCTGCCGTGCATGAAAGGGATGGTCAGGATGTCATCATGCGCAAGGGATCCTATACGACCACCGACAACTATCCGGTTTTTCTGCAGAATATCACGGATTGCCGGCAAAGGCTGGATCCTCTGCCCCACATTGTGCATTGTCAGATTGTCCAGGGAGATGTCACCGTGGAACTGCCGCGCTGGTTGGAGGCCAATCCTCAGGCCATCGTGGCCCTGGCCCATTTTGACATGGATATCTACGAACCCACCAAGGTCTGTCTGGAACTGCTCCGGGAACGTTGTACCCGTGGCACCATCCTGGCCTTCGACGAGTTGAACTCGAAGGTTTGTCCCGGGGAGACCGTTGCCCTGCGAGAGGTTTTCGGGCTTGATCGTTACCGCATTCAGCGATCTCCAACCCATTCGGGACAAGGCTCCTATCTGGTCATCGATTGAAGCGGGCATCTCTTCCCTGGGGGTGTCGGAACGTGGAGGCGCTATGGTGAACGGCATACCCTGTTGGAGTTGGGAGATCCTGGCCTGCCCGGAAACTGGTCGTCCTTTGCGCGCCGAGGGAATGCGGTTGCTGACCGACGACGGTACGCTGGCAGGGTATATCGAAGAGGGAGTGGTCATCCTGCCTCTCCCGGAACACGACCCATCCATAGAATTTTATCAATCCATCGATGGCACCCGCTTTCAGGAGCGGATCGGCATCCCTTATACCATGAGTCACCTGGATACTCCGGTCTATCATCATTATTTGCGACAGTTGGCCCCGCAGGACCGGAATGCCCTGGTGGTGGATGTTGGCGGAGGGGATGGTCGCAACGCCTTGCCCTGGTTGCATTGGGGATTTGAACGGGTGGTGGTGATCGATCCGATACCGGCTTCGCTGCGTCGTCTGCGTCAGCGACTGGCGCTCGATCATCCGGTCTGGATGGATCGGCTTCTTTTGATCGTCGCCGATGCCCGTCGTCTGCCCCTTGCGGCTGGATCCGCCCAGCGGGTGATCGCCATCGAGGTTCTTTACTATCTGAACGAAACCTATGCCGCCGGTTTGGCCGAGATGGTCCGGATCACGGCTGTGGGTGGTCAGCTTCTGGTTGCCGAACGGGATTATGAGGGGGCGTTGCTCTCGTTGCTGCTGTACGGTGGCGGTGTGGATGGGTTGCTTGGCTTGGGCCCGGGTCGGGATGTCTGGGACATTTTGCATAATCGTCAGGTGCGCAGCCGTTGTTTCACTCGGGAGGAGATCTTGACGGAGGTGCGGTCCCAGGGATTGGAGGTTCTGGAGGTCAAGGGGATATCCAGCCTGTCGATTCTGTTGGGATTTCTGCGCCATTTGGATCGGTTGGGCGATGGGAGCGGAGGTCGGCTGGCCGAGGTGGAAGATCTGCTCAGGAATTTGGGTGAAACCGGTCATGCTTTGCGAGTCCATGTCATCGTTGCCGCCAGGTTGTCTGCAGCGGCAAGCCTGGCAGCGTGACGGGGAGAGGGACATGGCGGTTATTGACAAATTCCTCCAGTCTTATTGGGCCATGCGCCACTGCAGGTTTTCCAGGGTGCCGGAGAGGACCAGACGCACCGCCTGACCCCGGGCCAGGAATTGTCCGGCCATGCCCGGCAGATTGGTCTTGAGGGGCTGGATCTGCAGCTCGCCGCTCACCGGGCCGGCCTGGGGATTGGGCAGGGTAATCTTGAGGGTGATCTTGCCGGACACGGCGATATCCCCCTTGCCGGCTACGGTGATTTCCATGACATTCTTCTCTTTGATCCGGCCATTGAAGGTCATGGGGTCGATTTTGGCGCCGAAAGCGGTCAATCCTTGCAATCGGGTCTCCCACTCTCCGGACTCCACGCTTTGCGGAGGCTGGGTGGTGGCGGCGAGCCAGCCGGTTCCCTCTCCCTTGCCACGGATCTCCGCGCCCAAAGGACCGAGCCACAGGGTGGCCAGTTTGCTCAACTCCTCCATGCGGTTTTGCCACTCCAGACGGGCTTCCCGACCGTTCCAGGATGCCTCGCCGGTCAGACGAAGGATGTCCAGCCCCAGATCGTAACCCAGCGCCAGACGACCGACAAACAGCGGCAAAAACCGGGGGGAGAGCAACAGGGAGTCGATCTCCCGGTCCGGATGGAAGATCGGCGGATTGACGCGCAGCTTGTTCAGACGCACCCCCTCCCAGCCCAGGGCGAGTTCCTTCCATGTCAGCCGGTCGCCGATGATGCTGCCAGACCACCCTTGCAGTCGCTCGGGAGGCAGGAAGATCACCAGACCCGCCAGATAGGCGGTCAGCATCACCAGAAACATGCCTGCGATGGATCGTTTGCTCATAGCAGTCCCACCTCCAGGGTGAGCGAGACCCCTGGAGCATCCTTTTCGGCCCGTTTGAGATCACCCCGGATCACCCGGACACGGGAGTGGGACTCCAGACGGTTCAGGAAACGGATGGCGGTCTCCATGTTGATCCCCTTGAGGGTCAGATCGGCCTTCTCGCGGAAGCTGGAGCTCTCATTGCTTTTCAAAGAAATGGGCGCGATCTGTTGCATTTTGTCGGTCAGGCGGGAGGCGGCGGTCTCTTTCTCCAGCCAGGGGAGCAGAGAGGGGATGTTCTCCTCGCCGGACTTGCCCGGTGTCGGAGTGCGCTCCTTGCCGCCTGGACCCCGACTGGCCTTCAGTTGTCCGGCCAGGGTGGCCACCTCCCGGCGGATGGACTCCTGGGCTTTGGCCTTGACCTCCCACTGGTTCACGCTGTCGTCGATCCAGACGACTCCCTGGAGGATCCCCAGCACAAGCGTGATCCCCAGGGCCAAACCCAGCAGCAGACGTTTGTCGGTTTCGTTCATGGCAGTCCCAGACGGAAACGAACGGTTTTGCTTTCCGGAGCGATGCGCGCTTCGTCCATGCGGGTCTCCTTGCCTTTCGAAAGGGGCACCAATGCGGCCCGCACCCGGTCCAGATGGTTGTAGGAGGGGACTTCACCGCTCAGTTGCACCTCTCCCGGTTCATAGCGCAGCCGGGACCATTTCACCTGGGTATCCGCCGGAATCGAGGTCTGAATCAGACCGATCCAGGTGGACAGAGAGGGAAATTCTCCCTCCCGGGTGGTGCCGGCCTGCCCCAGGGCCTGTTTCATCTGCAGCAAAGGTTCCACGATCACCGGAATGTGGGGCAGGGCGTCGCGGAAGATCGCCTCGGTTTCGGCTTTCAACTGGTCATGTCTGGCCTTGGCGCGGGTGAAACGCAGCAGTTCTTCTCCCCCCCAGATCAACAGAAACATCAGAATCAATACCCCGGCCCCTTTCCAGGGACGCAACCAGGTGCGCCACTCCCGTTCGCCGGCACCATGCAGAAAATCCAGCAATCTTTCGTGTTGACCCCGGGCCGCCACCAGCGCCAATCCGGCGGCCCGGAGCGACTCCCAACCGCGCAATCCCTGTCCCAGGGCCTCCAGGGTCGGGATCTCCACCTGGTTTTCGCCCCGTCCTTCCCAGAGAGTGGCCCAGAACTCCCGGGTTCTGCCCAGAAAGATCAGTCGGGACTCCGCCGGATCGGTCAGCCGTCCGGTCATGTCGGTCAGCAGCCACTCCAGCTCTTCCAGCAGGGCCTCGTCTCCCAGAGCGGCGGTGGAGGGGGCCACCAGACGCAGATCCCGCAGCCGCCCTTCGCTCACCGCGTAGATGGCCACCGGCAACGCGGAGCCGTCCACCACCAGGATCGAACCCTGGGTGCCGATGAGGGTGGCGGCCTCCAGCAGGGGCCAGGCGCCCAGCTCCGCGATCACCATGCCCTGGGGCCTGACGGAAGACTCTCCCAGACGGGTCAGGAGACTCTCCATGGTCTGACGGGCGCTCACGGCGAAAAAGACCGCGGCCCCCTGATCCGCCGGCTCCCACTGCATGGCAAAGCATGGCTCCTCGAAGCGGTGCACCAGGGTGTCCATGGCCTCCTGGGGCAGGATCGACCAGATCTGATCCCGACGGGCGAAGGGCAACTGGGTTTTGCGGATCGCCATGTCCACGGCGGAAAGCCCGGCCACCACCCCACGCTCCCCGCCGTTGAGTACGGTCATGCCGGTTTCGAAGAGCAGTTTGTCCCGTTCCAGCAGGCGTGCCCAGATCAGCCGTTCTCCGGCGGGGACCACACCCCATGTCGCTTTGGATTTCATCCGTCCCAACTCATCCGTGTCATGGTGATCCGGGTGCCGTTGCGCACCAGCCAGGCGGTGAGCAACGCCGCCGATCCGCCCACCCGGGAACGGATCCGCGCAATGAAACAGTTGCTGCTGACCGTCAACAGCGATTG
>JADGAB010000226.1 GCA_015232245.1 Magnetococcales bacterium
ATGCCCTGGTCAATTGGGCCCGCACCGGCTCCATGTGGCCCATGACCTTCGGTCTGGCCTGCTGCGCGGTGGAGATGGCAATTATGTCTGAATTGTTTATCGGTATCTGGAAAGAAAAAGATGAAATCTTCCAAAGCATCAAAGGGGCTGGAGCAACCACATCCGCCATCCTGATAACGAATTAAGAGTTGGATGTGAATTGAAATGGGATTTTTTACAAAAGAATGCAAAAATGCAATGTGAAATTCAACTCACAGATGCATCTTCATCCATTCCCGGCAGAGAACTGACGCAACATCGCCACCGTATGGGCCAGGCTCATCCCCTGTTGATCCTTGGGAGAGAGGATCGGCTCCTGATTCCCCAGCGGCCAGTCGATCCCCAGGGCGGGATCGGACCACAACAAAATCCGTTCGTGCTCCGGATAGCGGTAATCGGTGACGCTGTAGAGAAAATCCACCCGCTCGCTCAGCACCTGAAAGCCGTGGGCAAACCCGGGGGGAATCCAGGCGATGTGTCCATTGTCGGCGGAGAGCCGCATGGAGGCGGCCTGCCCGAAGGTCGCCGAACCCAGACGCAGATCCACCGCCACATCGAAAATCTCGCCGGCGATCACCCGGACCAGTTTACCCTGGGGCTGGGCGATCTGATAGTGCAGACCCCGCAACACGTTGCGGATCGAACGGGAGTGGTTGTCCTGGACAAACGGGGCATCGATCCCCAAAGCCTCCAGAGAGGAACGGGCAATGCGGATATGTCGGCCCTGGGCCTCCTGGCGCATGGGGGGCTTGAGCAACAGAACATCCTGCAACAGACGTGCGATGATGTTCATGGGCTTCAACTGTAGGCCACGATTTTCATCAGACGGCGCAGATCCTCCACCGTCAAAACCGTGTCGAGAGTCAACGGGGACAACCCGGAAATGGCAGAGGTCTCCTCCTGGCCCTCGGAAAGCGGACAGCTCCGGGAATCGGCGGCGCTGTCGGTCTCCCGCGTCAGGATGCCTGACAGGCAGTCGGCTTGGCTCCAGTTTTGCTGCACCCCGTTCATGCGCCTTGACCCACCTGAAAATCGTGCCGGAATTGTCATCTTGAAACGTCCGGATCCGGACGCCAGCCAAGTCGATCCAGGCGCCAGGGTTCCAAACCCGCAAAGCGCCCCCCGATCCTGCCGGGACGACTCGCCTGGAGTGGTCTGCAACATGCGGGCCAAACACTGCCATTGCCTCCCTTGCCGAAAAGGCCGCAATCGGGTAGCATACTGCACCATGCCGAGGTTTTTACGATTCTCCCCCCTAGCTCTCCGCCGCTGGCGCCGCTTCAAAACCAATCCCCGCGGCCTCGCATCCCTGTGGATTTTTTCCGCCCTGTTTCTGCTCTCGCTGGTCGCCGAGGTGATCTCCAACGACAAGCCCCTGGTGGTCCATTACGAGGGGAAGCTCTATTATCCTCTGCTGATCACCTATCCGGAAACCACCTTTGGCGGTGAGTTCTTCACGGAAACCGATTACAAAGACCCGGATATTCTCAAGAATCTGCGCAGCGGCGCCAACTGGGTGGTCTTTCCCCCCAATCCCCACGGCTACGCCTCCATCGATCTGCACGCCACCCGTCCCGCCCCGGCCAGCCCGGGAGACGGCCATCTGCTGGGCACCGACGACCGGGCCCGGGATGTGCTGGCGCGACTGATCTACGGCTTTCGACTCTCGGTGCTCTTTGCCCTGGCCTTGACCGCCATCGGCGTGACAGTGGGTATTCTGGCCGGAGCGGTGCAGGGCTATTTCGGCGGTCGGGTGGATCTGTGGCTGCAACGCTTCATGGAGATCTGGGGCAGCATGCCGGAACTCTACCTGCTGATCATCTTTGCCGGCATATTCAATCCCGGCATTCCTTTGCTGTTGATTCTGCTGTCGCTCTTCGGCTGGATGAGTCTGGCCGATTATGTGCGCGCCGAATTCCTCCGGGCCAGGAACATGGTCTATGTCAAGGCGGCCCGGGCCATGGGCGCCTCGGATGGGGCCATCATGTTCCGCCATCTGCTCCCCAACGCCATGACCCCGGTGATCACCTTTCTGCCGTTTCGCATCTCCTCCTCCATTCTGGCCCTGACCAGTCTGGATTTTCTGGGTCTGGGGGTGCCCCCCACCACCCCGAGCCTGGGAGAGCTGCTCCATCAGGGCAAAGGCAACATCGAAGCCTGGTGGCTCTCTTTGTCCACCTTCATCACCCTGGTGGCGATGCTGTTGCTGCTCAACTTCATCGGCGAGGCCCTGCGCGACGCCATGGATCCCCGCAAGGAATGAATACCCCCGTGAAACCTTTGCTGGCGGTGGAAAACCTCTGGGTGCGCTTCGAAAGCGAATCCAACACCGTGGAAGCGGTCCAGGGCATCTCCTTTACCATTGCCCCGGGAGAGACCGTGGCGTTGGTGGGGGAGTCGGGCAGCGGCAAAAGTGTCGCGGCCATGTCGATTTTGCGACTTCTCCCCCCCTCGGCTGCCGTCACCGCGGAAGGGATCTACTACCGGGGCCGCCAGACCACCACGTTGACCACGGAACAGTTGCGGAAATTCCGTGGCTCCGAGGTGGCCATGGTGTTCCAGGAACCCATGACCGCCCTGAATCCGGTTCAGCCGATTTTCCAGCAGTTGGCCGAGGCGATCCAACTGGATGCCAATCTCGATGCCAAGGCCACCCGGGCCCGGGCCGTGGAACTGCTGCTGCAGACCGGCATTCCGGATCCGGACGCCCGGCTGGATGCCTATCCGCATCAACTCTCCGGGGGACAGCGCCAGCGGGTGCTCATCGCCATGGCATTGGCGCGCCATCCGAAACTGCTCATCGCCGACGAACCCACCACGGCTTTGGACGTCACCATCCAGGCCCAGATTCTCGAACTGCTCACCCGTTTGCAGCGGGAGCTGAACATGGCCATGCTCCTGATCACCCATGATCTGCCCATGGTGCGCAAATGCGCGGATCGGGTCTATGTCATGCGTCAGGGACGCATCGTGGAGAGCGGTCCCACTGGAGCCCTGTTCGCCACGCCCCGTCACCGCTACACCCAGGCCCTGCTGGCCGCACTGCCGGACCCCCATCCGCCGAAACGTCCCATGGACGCCCCGGTGCTTTTGACCGCGCGGAACATTCGCTGTCATTTTCCCATCCGGAAGGGGCTTTTCAAGCGGACCGTGGGCTGGGTCAAGGCGGTGGACGACATCTCCCTGATCTTGCGCAAGGGGGAGACCCTGGGGGTGGTGGGAGAGTCGGGCAGCGGCAAGACCACTCTGGGAGAGGCGCTGTTGCAGTTGAATCACAGTCAGGGAGAGTTGCAGTTCGCCGGTCTGAATCTGCGTCTGCACGACCGTCAGGCGCAACGCCTGATGCGACGACGCATGCAGGTGGTGTTTCAGGATCCCTTCTCCTCGCTGTCCCCCCGTCTGACCGTGGCCGAGATCCTGGAGGAGGGACTGCAGATCCATCACCTGGAACCCGACCCGGACAAACGGCGTCTTCTGGCCCAGAAGATCCTGACCGAAGTGGGTCTGGAAGCCGATGCCCTGGAGCGTTATCCCCACCAGTTTTCCGGGGGGCAGCGCCAGCGCATCGCCATTGCCCGGGCGATGATCCTCAAACCGGAACTGCTGGTGCTCGACGAGCCCACCAGCGCACTGGATCTTTCCGTTCAGGCGCAGATTCTGAAACTGTTGAAAAAACTTCAGGCCGATCACGGTCTGGCTTATCTCTTCGTCTCCCACGATCTGCGGGTCATCCGGGCCATGTCCCATGAGGTGATGGTGATGCAGAACGGTCAGGTGGTGGAGTCCGGCCCCACCCTGGAGATTTTCAATCATCCCCGCCATCCCTACACCCGACGGTTGCTGTCCGCCGCTTTGGAGCTTTCCACCGGCGGAGGCGCGACGGAGGCGCCATGATGCCCACCTGGATGGTCATCGCCCAGGCGGTCAGCGGCACGGCCCTGTATCTGTACGGGGTGGAAAAAAGCCTGTTCGCTTTGAAGGTGCTGCACGGCGAAACCCGAAAACGGCGTCTTGGAGTGCTGGCGGATGACAACCTGCAGGGCTGGCGCGCCGGCCTGGTGGCTGGTGCGCTTTTGTTGTCCAACCGGGTGGTGCTGGAGTTGTTGGGAGAGCTGGCCTCCATTCATCTGCTCGCCTGGACCCAGACCCTGCCCATGCTGCTGGGCAGCCTGATCGGGGCCATGCCTTTGGCCATGTTGGTGGGTCTGGCGCCATCGGGGGGGGCGGTCGTTCCTTTGGTGGCGGGTTTGATCCTTTTGTACACCACCACCCAGACCCGGTTGCGGGCCATGGGTCATCTGTTGCTGGGCTGCGGCGTGTTGTGGTTCGGTCTGGCAACCCTGGAGGGGGTGTTGCGGGCCACTCCGTGGCTGGTGGAGTTTTTCGTCACCACCTCCTGGCTCATGCTGCCCGTGACCTTTTTGGCCGCCGCCCTGTTGGGTTCGGCCAATGCCCTGATCGGTCTGATGCTGCCTTTGGCGGGGTTGGGACTTTTTTCCCTCTCCACGGGATTGGTGCTGGTGTTGGCGGCCAATGTGGGGGGGGCCTTTCCGTTGGCCCTGCTTGCCAGAGAGAGCAGCGCCCCGTTGAAACGTCTGATCCTGGTGGGTCTGCTGTTTCAGGGAGTGGGATTGGTGGGCTCTGCCGGGTGGCTGCCGGAGATCGCCGCCGGGCTGGACTGGCTGCCGGGGGGGGATCCGGTACGTCTGCTGGGATTTCATGTATTGTTCAACGTGTGGATCGGTCTGGCGGGTCAGTTGCTGATCCGCCCTTTGGCCGCGCTGGCGGACCGGCTGCTTCCCGATCCCTACGGTACCGAAACCCCGGGGGAGAATGTCATCCATCGTTACTGGCCCCGCTATCTGGATGACGAATTCCTGGAAACCCCGACCCTGGCGCTGGCCATGGCCCGGCGTGAGGTGGGACTGATCGTGGCCTTGATCGAGGAGATGCTCGCCTTGGTGCCCGAAGCCCTGTTTTCCGGCGATCCCCAGGTGATCACCAGGCTGCGCAAGATGGATGACCGGGTGGATGAGATCCACCATGCCATCACCCGTTATCTGGCCGGGATCAGCGGCGCGAATCTGGCGGCCCAGTGCGCCGATGAGCTGCTGGCCTCCATGACCGTCACCCACGAGCTGGAATCCATTGGCGACATCATCGAGAACAATCTGGCCCATCTGGCGGAATCCCGGCTCGGGGAGTCCCGGGAGTTGTCTCCGGAGACCCGGCAGGCTTTGGACCGGTATCATCAGGCGGTGGTCGCGGCCTTTCGTCAGGCCGCCGACGCCTTTTTGACGGATGATCCCCATCTGGCCCGGGAGGTGATGGCGCAGAAGGAGTCCATCAGTGTCATGGATGCCCAGGGTCGGCTTGCCCAGATGCGCGCCATTCAGGGAGGGGTGGGGGATTTCGCGGCATATACCCTGCAGATGGATCTTTATGAGAATCTCAAGCGGATTTTCTATCACGCCAAGCGGATCGCCAAGGTGGTGGCAAGGGCTTGACCAAAAAGATCCCGATGAATGTAAACTTGTGAAAGAAAAGCGGAGGTCTGGGGGATTCTTCCCCCAGGGTTTTGACTTTGCTTTTGACTTTGCTTTTGGCGCGCTTTAAACCGCGACCATTTTGGGATGTTGAATTTCAGACCCGGCGGCAATGCGGGACGCACGGCTGAAAGGGCGCCGCTT
>JADGAB010000227.1 GCA_015232245.1 Magnetococcales bacterium
GGGGGCCGGCACCGCCACCATCATCATCGACGGGGTGGAGGAACTGCATGGCACCGAACACCGCATCATCCCGGATCGCATCGAGACCGCCACCTTCATGGTGGCCGCGGCAGTCACCCACGGGGATGTCACCCTGACCGACGCCGATCCGGAAACCCTGGAGACCCCCATCCAGAAATTGCGGGAGTCGGGCATCACCGTGGAGATCCCGGAGGCCGGACGCATCCGCGTATACGCCCCGGACCCGCTGCAACCGGTCAATCTGGAAACCTGCCCCTATCCCGGTTTCCCCACCGACCTGCAGGCGCAGATGCTGGTCCTGGACAGTCTGGCCCAAGGCGTGAGCCAGATCACCGAAACGGTCTTTGAAAACCGTTTCATGCACGTCTCGGAACTGCAACGCCTGGGAGCCGACATCCGGGTGCAAGGGAACATCGCCGAGGTCCATGGGGTGGATCACCTGCTGGGCGCGCCGGTGATGGCCACCGACCTGCGGGCCTCCGCCTCCCTGGTGCTGGCCGGTCTGGCGGCCCGGGGAGCGACCACCATCTCCCGGGTCTATCATATCGACCGGGGCTACGAACGCATCGAGGAGAAACTCCAGGCTCTGGGCGCCGACATCCAGCGCACCATCGTCTGACATCCCGGGATTCATCGCTTCAGGAAACATCACCCATGATCACGGTCATCGATTACGGTTCCGGCAATCTGCGCTCCGTGGCCAAGGCCCTGGAGACCGCAGGCGCCGAGGTGCTGGTGAGCGGTCGTCCGGAAGACGCCCTCCGGGCCGATCATCTCGTGCTTCCCGGGGTGGGGGCCTTCGCCGACTGCCGTCACAATCTGGAGGCAGCCGGTCTCATCCCCCCCATTCTGGAACACCTCCAGGCCGGCAAGCCCTTTCTGGGCATCTGCGTGGGCATGCAACTGCTCTTTGGCGAGGGCCACGAGTTCGGCATTCATCCGGGACTCGATCTGGTGCCGGGTCAGGTGGTGCGCTTCGCCAACGACATGCCGGATCCCCACGCGCCCGGCCAGCGACTCAAAGTGCCCCACATGGGCTGGAACCGGGTCCGGTTCACCGCGCCCCACCCCCTGTGGCACGGCATCCCGGATCAGACCCACTTCTATTTTGTCCACTCCTACCATGGCCAGGCCGAAGATCCAGCCATGGTGGCGGCCTGGTGCGACCACGGCATTGCCTTTCCAGCCGCCGTGGCGCGGGACAATCTGTTCGGCACCCAGTTCCATCCGGAAAAAAGCCAGACCGCCGGATTGAAACTGCTCGAAAATTTCGTTGCATGGAGACCTTGAAAACAATGCTGCTCATCCCGGCGATCGATTTGAAAGATGGTCAGTGCGTCCGCCTCTTTCAGGGGGAGATGCACAAGGCCACGGTCTATTCCGACAACCCGGCCTCCATGGCGGGCCACTGGCAATCCCTGGGTGCCCGGCGGCTCCACGTGGTGGACTTGAACGGCGCCTTCGCCGGGGAACCGGTCAACGCCCCGGCGGTGCGGGCCATTCTCGACGCCCTCACCATTCCGGTGCAACTGGGCGGAGGAATCCGCACCCTGGAGACCATCCGGATGTGGCTGGAGACGGGCATCCATACGGTCATTCTCGGCACCATCGCCTATCGGGATCCCCAACTGGTGCGGGAGGCTTGCCGGCTCCATCCCGGACGGGTCTCGGTGGGCATCGACGCCCGGGATGGACGGGTGGCGGTGGAAGGGTGGTCGGCCACCACGGACATTACCGCACTCGACCTGGCGCGCCGCTTCGAGGACGCCGGCGTGGCGGAGATCATCTTCACCGACATCTCCCGGGACGGGGCCTTGAGCGGTCCCAACATCCCCGCCACCCGCGCCCTGGCCGAGGCGGTCTGTCTGCCGGTCATTCTTTCCGGCGGAGTGGCCCGCATGGAGGATATCCACCAGGCCCACGCCAATGGCGGACCGTTTGCCAACGGCGGTCGCATCGCCGGGATCATCACCGGCAAGGCCATCTACGATGGACGGCTGGATTTCCAGGCCGCGGCCCACTGGCTGACCGACGCCACCACCCGCGCCCCGGCCTGACCCCCACGAGGATCGACGCATGCTTGCCAAACGCATCATACCCTGTCTGGATGTCCGGGAAGGCCGGGTGGTCAAGGGGGTGCAGTTCGAGAACCTGCGGGACGCCGGGGATCCGGTGGAGGCGGCGCGCCGCTACGACCTGGAGGGGGCGGACGAACTCACCTTTCTGGACATCACCGCCTCCCACGAAAACCGCGACACCATTCTGGAGGTGGTGCGACGCACCGCCGAACAGGTTTTCATTCCCCTGACCGTGGGGGGAGGCGTGCGCACCAACGACGACATCCGCCGTCTGCTGCAGGCCGGCGCGGACAAGGTGGGCATCAACACCGCGGCGGTGTTCCGTCCCGAATTCGTCCGGGAGGCGGCCAATCAGTTCGGCTCTCAATGCATCGTGGTGGCCATCGACGCCAAATGCGTGACCCGGGACGAACACGACACGCCGGTCCGCTGGGAGATCTTCACCCACGGGGGTCGCAAACCCACCGGACTGGATGCGGTGGCCTGGGCCTGTCATATGGAGGAACTCGGAGCCGGAGAGATCCTGCTCACCTCCATGGACCGGGACGGCTCGAAAAACGGTTACGATCTGGCGCTGACCCGCGCCATCGCCGACGGCGTGACCATTCCGGTCATCGCCTCGGGGGGGGTGGGCACCATGCGACACATGCTCGAAGGGTTGCGGGACGGACACGCGGAAGCGGTCCTGGCAGCCTCCATTTTCCATTTCCGGCAGCACACCATTCCGGAGGTGAAAGCCTATCTCCGGGAACACGGTGTGGAGGTCCGGCTTTCCAAGGAATCCTTATGAACCCGTTACCCGATCTGGATGGCCTGAAGTTCAACAATCTGGGCCTGATCCCGGCCATTGCCCAGCAGCACGACACCGGCGAGGTGTTGATGATGGCCTGGATGAACAGGGAGTCCCTCATCGAATCCCTGCAAACCGGAGTGGCCTGCTACTGGTCCCGCAGCCGTCAGAAGTTCTGGAAAAAGGGGGAGACCTCGGGGCACATTCAGAAAATCAAGGCGATCCGCACCGATTGCGATCAGGATACCCTGCTGTTGCTGGTGGATCAGGTGGGGGTGGCCTGTCACACCGGTCGTCGCAGTTGTTTCTTTCTGGAAGCCTCTCCCGGCACATGGAAGGCCGTGGCCGCTCCGGAGATGGACCCCAGTCACATCTACGCCCCCAAATGACCCCAGCCTCCAGCGACATCCTCGCCCGGTTGTATCCGATTCTTGTTGCCCGTCGGCAGGCCGACCCCGCCACATCCTATGTGGCGGGTCTGCATGCCGGGGGATTGGACAAGATCCTGGAAAAAGTGGGAGAAGAGGCGGTGGAGACCCTGCTGGCCGCCAAGAACGGCCAGCCGGAGGCCATCATCCACGAAACCGCGGACCTGTGGTTTCACACCCTGGTCATGCTGGCCCATCTGGAGATTCCCTTCCAGGCCGTGCTGGAAGAGCTGGAACAAAGATTCGGCAAAAGCGGCCAGAAAAAATCGGGCTGACTCTGAACCGGTTGGGGATGCGTTGCACCCCAACCGGAAGGAACACCACAGCGTCACAATTCACAATACTGATCTTGAAGCTTCCCTGCCACAAGCTCCGAACCGCTTCCATGGTCAGGGCACGATGCAGCCGCTTGTTGATGCGCACCCTGACCCCGCCCCGATCCTTCTTGCGCACCGATGCGGCAGGACAAGGTTCGCCATGGGCGATACTGCTTTGCGCAGCAACTTTTCAGATCTGGTCATCAGCATACCATAAACACATCTATTCTTGTAAAATAACCTAGGATGTAAACTGCACTGTTCACTCCCTCCCCTCCGGAGCCCGCTCCCCCAGAGCCTCCCCGAACAGCGTCTTGATGCGCAACAGATCCCCATCCAGAGCCGGGTGGCCATGCCACCACTGATCGTCCGGGGATTGATGCCCCACCCCCAGGCGGACGTTGCGCAGATGCTCTTTATCCATGCGTTGCAAAATCTCCCGGGCCTGCGGATTGTCGAAACGGGCCACCAGGGCCTGGGCCTCCCGGAACTTCATGCCTCCGAGCTCCACCATCTCATTGCCGCTGACAAACCAGGTATCCACAAAACGGGGGGAGTGGCAATCCCGACAGGGGGCCTCCCGGGCAACACTCCGTCCGGCATCCGGCGGAACATTTCTGGCAACCTGTGGAGCAAGCCCACTTCCGGCGTCATGCTGGCCGTTGTGCATGTGGCAGTAGGCGCAGACCGGAGCCCGCTGGTTGCCCGCCTGCAAAGCGAGGGAGAGATCCATCCCCTCGCCGCCCAAAGCGACGATCACCCCATGTTTGGAGAGCAGATAGCTCTTGGTCTCCCCGGCGTGACAGCCGGTACAGGTGGCGTTGTCCCGGGCGCGACGGGCCATGAGACCAGCGTGTTCCAATCCGTGGCAGGCCGGACACCCGACCCCCAGGCTGCCATGGCGACTTTTCTCCCAGGCTGCGGTCAAGGCGGCATCCCGTTCCCGATGACAGGAGAGGCAATCCGCCGGATCACCGCTCCACCCCCCCCGCGCCGGAAACAACACCATCCACACCAGCAGCGACAGGCCAGGCCACTTGATGGGGACGCGGTTCATGGCTGGAGGTCCCTCCCCTGCCCGGATGGGGGATGGTCCGGGGTGCGCCGTTTGGCCGCTTCCCGGGCCTGACGCACCCGGCGTGGAATCCACAGGGCCACCCCCAGCAGCGCCAGCGCCCAGAGACCGGCGCGCACCGCCTCCCCGCTGCCCGCCGCCGCCTCCCGACCCGCGTGACCCAGCCAGGCATAGGCCAGACCTCCGGGGGCCATGCACACAAAAGAGGTGATCAGGTAGTGATCGAAGCGGATGCGGGTCAGACCCAGGGCGTAATTGAGCAGATTGAAAGGAAACACCGGCACCAGCCGCACGAAGGCCACAAACCGCCACCCCTCCTGTTCCACCCCTTCCAGCAGACGCCCGGTCATGCCCCGGGCCCGTCCGGCCACCCAGGATCCGGCCAGATAACGGGCGATGAGAAACGCCACTCCGGCCCCCAGGGTGGCCCCCAGAAGGCTCACACCGCCCCCGATCCAGGGACCGAACAGCGCCCCTCCGGCCAGGGTGAGCACCGATCCGGGCAAAAAGCAGACCGTGGCCAGAGCGTAAATGGCGACAAACACCCCCATGCCCGCCCCACCCCAACCCCGTACCCAGGCTTCCAGCTGCGCCGGGTCGAACTGCTCCCGGAAACGCCACCAGGCCCATCCCACGGCCACCACCAGCCCGATGGCCAAAAGCCAACGCCAACGGGTGGTCCTGTGCTGTTCCGGAGGGTGCAGATGCTGTTCACTCATGGCGCATGCCTGATTTCTGGTCAGTTGTGATCCCGGTTGAACTCCGTATACTCCCCTTCCATCCACAACCGTTTCAAGGTCTCGCCCGCCGGTCTTTTCCTCTCCCGGAGGGCGGCGGCGGTCGCCTCGATGGCCTGGATCTCCTCAGCCATGCGGTCATGAAACCGTTGGGACAGCTCATTGGCGCCGTGGGCCATCCCCTTGTAGGCCCCGGGATTGGTAAAATACCACAGCTCGAAATAGTCCCGCTCGATGGCGCTGACGTTGTAGAAAGCGGAG
>JADGAB010000228.1 GCA_015232245.1 Magnetococcales bacterium
TTCATCGGATTGTCGGAGCGGGTTTTTCCGGACGCGGATCGGGCCTCGCCCCTGGTGCGTTTGTGTCTGCAGCCGTTTCGCGCCGAGTGGTTTGGCAGGCGTTCCCTGGAGATGCAGATCGAGGTGTTGACCGCGGTCATGATCGACGTGGTGCGGGGGGGGGTGCCGTTTGCCGAGATCGTGCCATTGTTGCAGAGCCATCGGGGTTTGCCGGTCGAGGAGCATGGGGGGCAGTTCCGGCATATTCTGGTGGTGTTTCTGTTGTTGTCGGACCGGCTGGAGGAGGCGCGGGAGATTCTGGCCGGGGAGTTGCCGGTGGATGCCCCGTTGTGTCTGCGCGCCTGGTTGTTGTGTTTGCAGGGGGAGTACGAACGGGCCATTCCGTTGTTCGATGAGAGCCTGCGTCTGATCGAAAAAAGCGGCAAGGGCAAGCGCGGCAAGGTGTTTTTGCGTCACCCCAGCGGACCGTTTTTCATTCTGGCGCTGCTCAAGGCCGGCAACCGGTCACAGCGGCGCACGGCCATGGAGTATCTGGATCGGATATTCCGTCAGCCTGCGTCGGATCTCATGCGTCTGGCCTATGAAGGTCTGTTCGCCCTGGCCTTGGTGATGGACAACCGGGTGCGGGCGGCGCAAAGCTGGCTGGAGCGGGAAGCAGGGAGCATCTCCGTGGAGAGAATGGACATCTCCACCATTCACCGGCAGTTGACCGTGGAGAAGGTGCCGACGGATCTGAAGACCATTCCGGTTTTTTGTCGATTTTTCCATGTGCTGGCCCATTACTGGATCGATCCGGAGAAGGCGCGGAAATTTGTGTCGGCGGTGGAGGATCTGGTGGAGGTGGCCCGGGTGGCGGGTCATTTGTGGCTGATGCGGGAGAGCGGGGGGTTGCTGGAGGTGTTGCAATCCCGGGAGGTGACGGATCGGCGCACCATTGTGGCCATGATGCGTCCCAAGGAGGTGTGGGAGTGGGCTTTGGAGGCTCTGGAGGATGTGGCCGGCGAACTGCGTGACTCCCAGGGCATGGACGAGGAGAGTGTGGCCCGGGATGCCAGTCGGCTGGTCTGGTTTTTGAGCACGCCCAAAAGCGGGCAATGTCTGGTGCATGCCAAGGAGCAGAAGTGGACCGCGAAGGGAGAGTGGACCCGGGGCCGGGTGTTGACCCAGCGGAGCCTGAAAGGGTTGAGTCTGGTCCCGGGCAAGCTCTCGCAGCAGGATCTGAAGCTCTGTTCCGCGGTGGAGGTGGATTTCAACCGTTACGGGGTTCGGGAGAGCCGCATGGAGGGGCATCGGCTGCTGACGCTGCTGGTGGGTCATCCTTTGGTGTTCTGGGAGGAGGAGCCGTCGATCAATGTGGAGGTGGTGTCCGGAGAGCCTGAGTTGTGTGTCCGGGAGGAGAACGGTCGGCTGGTGATTCGATTTTCCGAGGACGCCACCCGGCTGGGGGCGTATGCGGTGCGGGAGACTCCGACCCGTTGCCGGGTGGTGGAGATTCTCCCCCGGCACAAGGAGGTGGCGGACATTCTGGGCAGGGGATTGGAGATTCC
Organism: Magnetococcales bacterium; assembly: GCA_015232245.1. GTDB lineage: Bacteria > Pseudomonadota > Magnetococcia > Magnetococcales > Magnetaquicoccaceae > Magnetaquiglobus. The sequence continues at coordinate 1,548 of JADGAB010000228.1, forward strand.
GGCCCAGGAGCGGGAGCGGGTGTTGCGGATTCTGCCCGGTTTGTCTTCCCTGGCGACGTTGCAGTCGGAGATTGGCGGAGTGGGGGAGCATCTGCCGGAGGTGGAGGCTTTCGACCGGCCCCGGGTGCATGTTCTGCCGTTCAACCAGGGTTTGAAGCTCAAGATCATGGTGCGTCCTTTCGGGGACGATGGCCCCTGGTTGCCGCCCGGGGAGGGGGCGGCCACGCTGATTGCCGATGTGGCGGGTCAGAGGGCCCAGACCACCCGGAATCTGTTGGCCGAGCGGCAGCGTTCCGAGCGGATCGTGAAGCTCTCCCCGTTGCTGGTGGAGGGGTGGCAGCGGGACTGGGAGTGGACTTTCGAGGAGCCTCAGCTTTGTTTGCAACTGTTGTCGGATCTGCACGAACCCGGAGACGGGGTGGCGTTGGAGTGGCCCGAGGGGGAGCGGTTGAAGGTGAGTCGTCCCATGTCGTTCGGGGCCATGAGTCTGCACTGCGAGAAGCAGAAGGATTGGTTCGCGGTGGACGGGGTGTTGCAGGTGGACGAATCCCTGGTGATCGGCCTGCAGGAGTTGTTGAAATTGATGGAAGGGGCGGAGGGGCGGTTTGTGCCGTTGGGGGAGGGGCGTTATCTGGCGTTGACTGACGAATTCCGCAAGCGGCTGGCCCAGTTGGAGGCGTTTTCCCAGGCGGGCGGGGGGAAGCGGCATGTGCATCCCATGGCCATCGGGGCGTTGGAGCCGATGTTGGCCGAGGCCGGATCCAGCCGGGTGGACGCGGACTGGGAAGCCCAGGTGGCTCGATTGCGGACCCTGCATGAGTGGGTGCCGGAGTTGCCCACCACCTTTACCGCCGAGTTGCGGGAGTATCAGAAGGAGGGGGTGCGCTGGTTGATGCGTCTGGCGGCCTGGGGCGCCGGGGCCTGTCTGGCGGACGACATGGGCCTGGGCAAGACCCTACAGGCGTTGGCGCTGCTGGTGACCCGGGCGCCGGAGGGTCCGGCGCTGGTGGTGGCGCCCACATCGGTTTGCATGAACTGGCTGGACGAAAGCCGCCGGTGGGCTCCCACCTTGAACGTGCGTCAGTTTGGCGGTCCGGACCGGCAGGAGCAGTTGGACAGTCTGGGTCCGTTTGATGTTCTGGTGTGCAGTTATGGTCTGCTGCAGAACGAATCCGAACGGTTTGCCGCCGTGCAGTGGCAATCGGTGGTGTTGGACGAGGCCCAGGCGATCAAGAACCGCATGACCAAGCGTTCCCGGGCGGTGATGGAGTTGGCCGCCGGTTTTCGCATGGTGACCACGGGCACGCCGGTGGAAAATCATCTCGGGGAGTTGTGGAACATTTTCCGGTTCATCAACGCCGGGTTGCTGGGATCTTTGGAGCGGTTCAATCGGCGTTTCGCCATTCCCATCGAGCGGGATCGCAACGACGAGGCCCGGGTGCGGTTGAAAACCCTGATCCGGCCTTTTGTGTTGCGCCGTTTGAAGAGTCAGGTGCTCGACGAACTGCCTCCCCGCACCGAGATCACCTTGCGGGTGGAGATGGACGAGGAGGAGCGGGCCTTTTACGAGGCGTTGCGCCGCAACGCGGTGGAGCGGTTGAGCGGCTCTCCGTTGCCGGATGAGGATCGGCGTTTTCAGATTCTGGCGGAGATCATGAAATTGCGGCGCGCCTGCTGTCATCCGAGCCTGGTGGTGCCGGACTGCGGCTTGAGCGGGGCCAAGCTGGCCCTGTTCAAGGAGGTGCTGGAGGAGCTTTTGGCCAATGGTCACAAGGCGCTGGTGTTCAGTCAGTTCACCAGCTATCTGGCCATCATCCGGGATCTGCTGGACCAGGAGAAGATCAGCTATCAGTATCTGGACGGCTCCACCCCTACGGCGGCGCGGCGCGAGGCGGTGAAGGCGTTTCAGTCCGGGAGCGGGGATCTGTTTCTGATCAGCCTCAAGGCCGGGGGGTTGGGATTGAATCTCACGGCGGCGGATTATGTCATTCACATGGATCCCTGGTGGAATCCGGCGGTGGAGGATCAGGCCTCGGACCGGGCCCACCGCTTTGGTCAGCAGAGGCCGGTGACGGTCTACCGGCTGGTGATTCGGGAGTCCATCGAAGAAAAGATCGTCGATCTGCACCGTCACAAGCGGGATCTGGCCGACGGCCTTTTGGATGGGGGGCAGGTGGCGGCGACCATCTCCGCCGAGGAGTTGATGCGGTTATTGTCCGAAGGGTGAGCTTTTTTGTTGGCGCTTCTCGGCGGCATCCGGCATACTCGCACAAGTTTATGAATGGGATTGTGTTATATTATCATCCATGACTTGGACAAGGGTACGCAAATGGCATTCGCGGATCTGGAGTTGCATCTGTTCAATTGCAAGATCAAGAAAGTGAAAGGGGTGGAACGGGTTGCGGCGGATGCCCGTCTGGAGCATCTGCCTGCGGGCGGGGGGCGGGCGATCAAAAGCGGGCAGTTCAGCTTTGTCGCGCCCTGGGGGCCGGTGGAAGCGGAGGATCTCTCCTGGTATCTGGAGCGGTTTCATGACTGGCCCTGGGGGGTGTTTCTGGAGCGGGCGCGAAGGATTACCGACAATTTGCCCCTTTGGGGGGAAGGGCTTTTCAAAGCCTCCCTGGGAGACGCAGCGGCGTTGCCGATCTATTACCCCTGGAAGGGGGCGGGCACAGACTCGGACTGGCGTTTCACCGTGGTGGTGGAGTATACGGCAGAGAACTCGGATGCCGCCTCCCGTTTGCTGAGTCTGCCGTGGGAGATGCTTTATACGGATGGGGGATTCTTGTTTCAGGGAGGTCAGCCGGTGCGGGTGCGCCGGAGTCTGCCCACCAATCAGGCCCATCAGGGGTATCTCTTTCAACCCCCTTTGCGGATTTTGCTGGTCAGCCCCAGGTCGGATCATGGTTATTTCGACCATCGGGTCGCGGCCCGACCCTTGACCGAGGCCTTGGCGGCTTTGGGGGATCTGGTGGTGTTGACCGTTCTGGAAACGCCCACCTTCCCCGAGTTGAGCAGGGCCCTGCTGGAGGCCAAGAGGCGCGGCCAGCCCTTTCATGTGGTTCATTTCGACGGCCACGGCAGTTATGATCCTGTCAGGCAACTGGGAGGCTTGTATTTCGAGGATCCCCAGGACGCCCAGGAGATCGACAGCCGCAGAGCCGTTCTGGTTTCCGCCAGTGAGCTTGCCCAGGCCATCTCCGGGCATGGGACGCCTCTGTTTTACCTGGATGCGTGTCAGGGTGCCCAAGCCATGGTCAACCCCACCACTTCCGTGGCCGGGGCGCTGATGGCAAAGGGGGTGGCCTCGGTGGTGGCCATGAGCCATTCGGTGCTGGTGGAGTCGGCGCGGCGCTTTGTGGAGGCGTTTTATGGGGAGTTGGCCAGAGGCGGTCGCATCGGCGATGCCATGCTGGCGGGACAGCGGGCCTTGCACGGCGACCCCTATCGCTTCGATGTCCCCCATGCCGGGCCGTTGTATATGCAGGATTGGTTCGTGCCGCTTTTGTATCAGGAAGCCGACGATCCGGTTCTGATCGAAACCACCAGTACACTTCCCGGCAGAAAACGCAAGCTCCGGGTGGGGGAGTTGCCGGACGCGCCGGAGCATGGTTTTGTGGGGCGCAGCCGGGAGCTTTTGACCCTGGAGCGGCTGTTGCTGCAAAAGGATTACGCCGTGATCCAGGGGGAGGGCGGGGAGGGCAAGACCGCCCTGGCCGTGGAGTTGGCCCGTTGGCTGGCCACCATCCGGCGGGTGGGGCGGGTGATTTTTGTTAGCCTGGAGAGCCACACCCATGCCCGCGCCGTATTGGACTTTCTCGGCCAGCAGTTGCTGGCAGGCTTTACGGTGACTGACCCGAACGCCTGGGCCAGCCTGGAAGCGGAACTGGAGAAGTCCTCCACCCTGGTGGTGCTGGACAACCTGGAAACGGTGCTGCCTCCCCGACCGGGGGCGGACCTGGGGGTGTTCGAGCCGGAGGAGTGGCAAGAACTGTTGGAATTATTCAAGAAGTTCATGGGTGTGGAGGGCGCCAAACTGCTGTTCACCTCCCGTGAAGCTCTGCCAGCCCCGTTTTCCAACCACCATGTGAAACTGGACCGCCTGGAGACGGACGAGGCGGTGCAACTGGTGGCCGGGGTGTTG
>JADGAB010000229.1 GCA_015232245.1 Magnetococcales bacterium
AACGGGCAAGCGCATCTCCTGGCTGGGAGGGGCTTGATAGACAGGCGCGTGCGCCTGGTTCATCTTCATGACCGCAAACATGGCACCGATGATCAAGGCGGTCTGGGCGGCGAACATGCCCGCCGTCCATTTGATGGTTTCCGACTTGGCGGCTTCGATATCCCGCTTGAGGGCTTCCACGGTGGCCAATCTGAAGTCCAATTCATGCTTGGTGGCCAGACCATCCAGGCGGCCTTTCACCTGCTGTTCATTGCGGTCTGCCAGGGTGTCGAATTTTTCTGCCGTCTGCTTGTCGCGTCTGGCTGCGAGATCATCCATACGGGCATCCACCTGTCTCATGACAGTGGCCAGAACCTTTACCTGGGCTTCGGCTTGGGCGGGAGGAATCCCGGCGGTTTCCAGTTCCTTCACAAAGGCCAGGGTGTCAAACGGGATGGCGTGGCTCATGGTTCATCTCCTGGTGGAATCATCCTGTTGCATACTGTATCCGAGATTGACCGAGGAGGTCCAAGGAAAACCACTTGACATTCCCGGCCAGGATCACCATCACGTCACGGGGCTGAACACCCCAATTGAAGCGGAAACCGCACCCGTCAGACCATTGCGGTATTTTTGCGTCTGCGATTCGGCATGCTCTTCGCGTGTCCGTTTATGGGCCGGGTGGGAGTGAATAAAATACCTCTTCCAAGAGGGAATCAACTCGCCGTCTTCAATCGGTGTTCAACACCCGGTCCATTCACCTTCCCTGACCATGACCATCCGCACCAACCCATCCACCCCCCGCACCATCACCATTCAAGTTTCCGAGAAAGGCAAGCTGCGTCGGCCATGAGCTGTACCAGAAGCGCCACACGCTTTCAGACGCACGCAGCTCGATGGCAAGGCGCTGTTGGAGGAGTTGCGCCCTCTCCTATGCCCGAGAGAAGGCAGGCCAGACCATCACGCCGGAGGAACTGGAACCCTTCCTGGATGATTTGAAAAACGTTCTGGTGCGTGGTGGAAGCGTCATTGCAAACGAACGCTTGCGGATGAATTCATCCCTGCATCGTTTACAGGGTTGGTTGGGTCCGCAATCAAAATGCTGGTGAACTGCTTCAACCGGCTGCCATGGACGGCAGCCAACCCAAATGCCCGCCATGTCAGTGATTTGACGAGCGGGGCGATTTTTTCCAAATGATTGCTATTTGATTGCTGGAACAAAAACGGCCACCTTGAGAGTGGCCGTAAGTGTTTGATTTAATTGGTGGGCAGTATAGGATTTGAACCTATGACCCCTACCGTGTCAAGGTAGTGCTCTCCCCCTGAGCTAACCGCCCATACGCTGGAATCCTTAACGTACCCGTTTTGGGCCGGATGGTCAAGATTTCACGCAACGTCGTGGATCCCTGTGCGCCATTTTTTTACGCGCCCGCGGTCAACAGGGCGCGGTAGTCGTCTGCGGACAGCAGACTGGCTGTGGCATTGGGCTGATCGGGACGGATACGGATCATCCATCCTGCGGCGTACGGGGCTTCGTTCACCTGTTCCGGCGCGGACTCCAAAGCGGTGTTGACCGCCACCACCGTGCCATTCACGGGGGCGAACAGGTCGGAAACCGACTTCACCGACTCCACCACACCGAAAGGTTTTCCGGCAACCAGGGGTGTGCCATTTTTGGGCAGTTCCACAAAAACCACATCCCCCAGCGCATTGGCCGCATAGGCGGTGATCCCCACTTCCAGTTCCTCCCCCAGATCCCGGGCCCACTCGTGCTCCCGGCTGTAACGCAAACTCCTTGGAATCTCTCCGATGTCCGACATGAGCAGTTTTCCTTCATGAGGCAGTTGGATGATGAGCGATTTTTAAGGATCAAATGCCGCTATTTTGAACGGTTGCCCGGCCCAGGGCAATGCTTTCCGGATGCGCGTTGCATTCAAATATGACATTCTGCTCAACCATCCAGAAAACGGGACACCGACAACAAGGCTCCCGACAGTCCCAGAATGGCGCCCAAACCAACCAGAACCCCCAACTGGGTGAGCGGCAGAAACTCCCATTGAATCGTGGTCCCGAAGGTGCGTCCCAGTTCCATCACGGCATTGCGCACGCCAAAATGCAACAGGGCGGTAAGCACCAGGGCGCCTCCGGCCCCCAGGATCCCCTGGAGCAACCCTTCGTAGATGAAGGGGGCCTTGATGAAGGCGTCATCCGCGCCGAGAAAACGCATGATCTCCACCTCGTCGCGCCGGGCGATGATGGTCAGCTTGATGGTGTTGGAGACAATCAGCGCCACCGCGGCCAACAGCAGAAACGACATCACATTGCCCACGTAGCGGATCACCCGGATCACGGCGGAGAGCCGTTCGGCCCACTGATGATCGTAGGAGACCGACTCCACCCCCGGCATGGCTTCGATCTCTCTGGCCAACGTGACCGCCAGGGAGCGATCCGATTTGGACAGACGAAACTCCATGGAATAGGGCAGAGGATTTTCATCCAGTTCATCCAGCAGACCGGCCCCTTCTCCCATCATTTTTTTCAGGCGCGTCACCGCCTCCTTGGGAGCGATGATGGTCAGATCCGCCACGGACGGATGGCTCTTGATCTTCTTGCCAATCTGCACCATTTGTTCCCGTTCCACGCTCCTCTGCATGAAGACCGTCACCAGGTTCTCTTCCTCCCACTGGTTCAGGGCGGTATTGGCATTGACCAGCAGCAGAGAAAAGGCGCCGTGAATGGTCAAAGCCAAGGCGATGACGATCAGGGTGGTCCAGTGCGACAACGATTTGTCGGCAAAGGGTCGCCAGGCCCGTTGTATGGCCCGGAGGTGAAAATTGTTCCAGCCCGGACCACGGCCTTCGGATTGCATGGCTGACGGAGGGCGGCCATTGGGCTCCTCGTCCCGGCGGGACGCGGGACGGTTGCCCGACCTGGCGCCGGAGGAAAACAGCTCGGCGAGACGGGGAATCCTGGTCACGGGCTGGACTCCTCCTGGTCTTGAGGTGGATTGATCAACTCCCCATCCCGCATGTCGATGCGGGGATGTCCGATTTCCGCGGCCAGATCCAGATCGTGGGTGGCCACCAGCACGGTGGTGCCCTGTTGATACAGGGTGTCGAACAGGGTGATGATATGTCGTCCCATCTCTTTGTCCAGGTTGCCGGTGGGTTCATCGGCGATGACCAGAGGGGGACGGTTGACCGTGGCGCGGGCGATGGCCAGACGTTGTTGCTCTCCTCCGGATAAAGAGATCGGATTCTGATGCATCCGTTCCAACAGGCCGACATTTTGCAAGGCGCGGCGTACCTGTCCGGGAATCCGGCCTGGATCATGACCGGCCACTTCCATGGCCAGGGCCACGTTGTCGAACACCGGACGGTCATAGAGCAGCTTGAAATCCTGGAAGATCACCCCGATTCCCCGCCGCAGGAGGGGCAGTTGTTTGGGGGTGAGTTGCGCCACGTTGCGACCGTCGATGACCACGGTTCCTTCCGAAGGGAGGGCGGCCCGGTAGATGAGTTTGAGTATGGAGCTTTTTCCTGCTCCCGAGTGGCCGGTGAGAAAGTGAAACGATCCTTTGGGCAGATGAAAGGAGACTTTCTTGAGCGCCTCGTATCCGGTGGGATAACGCAGGGTGACGTTGTGAAATCGGATCATCGGGCCATGGGGTATGTCGGTGGACAAAAATGGGATGGCTGCTAAACTGATGCATGTTACCGTGTTGCACGTCGGATCACAAGACCAGGGGTTTGCTGCATGGCTCTCCCTGGCGTGAAGGGAGCGAGAGGGGATTTGCCGCAGAGTGACAGCGGCTTGAGTTGTTTCGCGGGGGTGAATTCCGGTATAGTGCCGACATGATATGCCGTGTCAGGCCGCTTGTCCGAGTGGAGTCGAGACGTGATTGTTCAATGCGAGAGTTGTCGTGCCCAATTCGATGTGGATGACGACGTTTTGCGACCCTCGGGACGCAAGCTGAAGTGTTCCCAGTGTCAGGCGGTATTTTTCCAGCCACCTCCCAAAAAGCAGGAGGGCAAAGGTTCGGAGGAGTCTGCCCCGGGGAGCCGGTCGGGTGAGGTTTCCTCACGTCAAGAGAGTGTCAAATCAGCTGTTTCTTCGTTCCAGAAGGCGGAAAAATTCAAAAAATTGACGGATGAGGAAGAGACCATGTTTGGTCAGGATCTCTCCGAGAGCGAAGATGAGGATCTGCCCGAACCCGAAGAGTTGCTGGGGGATGGGGAGGTGGAGGACGGTCTGGAGGGGCTGGACGAAATCCATGTGGATGACGCTTTCGGGGGCGCTCTGGAAGAAGAGGAGGAGGAAGAGGCCTCCCTGCTGAGCGGGGAGGAGATCGACGCCATTGAATTTGCTCCGGATGAGATTTCCGCCGAAGAGGCCCTGGGGGGATTTCTCGGCGATGTTGTCCCGGAGGAGGAACAGGAGGAGGAACAGGAGGAGGAGAGCCCCCGGGGCAGTCTGATCGAGACCTATCTGCGGGCCGAAGAGGAGGAGTTTGGGGAAGAGGAGGAAGAACAGGGGTTGGAGGAGATGGAGGCCCCCGCTCCCGTTCCCGCCGCTGCTCCGGCCTGGCAGCCGGCCCCGGTGGTGATGCCTGCGGCAAGTTCTCCCCCGCCGAATGAGGAGGATGATTCGGCAACAGTGGTCGGGAATCGTCTGGCGTTGGGAAAACCGACCGCCAGAGAGTTGGAACTTGCAAGATTGGCACAAGAAAAGCTTAAAGTTCCTCCACCACCCCCACCACCTCCGCCGCCCCCTCCTCCACCTGCGCCGGCTTCGGTGGTCGAGGAACCGAAAAAGGAGACCTTCATCAAAGTGGAACAGAAATGGGATACCGAGGAGGCCGCCGACGAGGAGGCCGAGGACGAAGCTGTGCAGACGAATTCCCGTCTGCCGGGAGCGCGCAAGCTCTGGGCATTGGCGCTGCTGCTGCTTTTGACTCTGGGCCTGGGCGTGGTTGCCCTGACCGACTGGTGGACCTACAAGCGGTATGATCTTTTCAGTAATTATCGTTTTCTGGAAGCGCAGGGAGAGTGGCGGCGTTATCCCCATGGATTGGTATTGCTGGTCTCCGGGAATCTGGTCAATACCAGCCGCATGGTTCACAACGTTCCAGGCATTCGTGTGGTGCTGCTGGACGACTCCGGCAAGGAGCTTGGGGAGGCCCTTGGATATCCGGGCCGGGTCATCGAAGACAGACTGCTCGATGAGAGCAGCGAAGCCACCCTGCGCACCATGGTCGGTCTGCAGGCCGAAGAGAAACGGCTCAAGGTCAACCGGTTGCAGCCCGGCAACGCCTCTCCGTTTCAGGTGATCTTCCTCAAGCCCCCGGAAGGGAGCAGCCGTTTCCGTGTGCAGTTGTTGGGGGATGGCAAAAGTCAAGCCACCAAGGAGAAGCCGCTCCCGGACAAGAACAAGGGCGACGGCAAACATTGATGGGCCTGACGGGATGTGATGGACAGGGGTCCGGAAGGATCCTCCCCCTGGCGGGGTCCGGGAATGAGGCCCTTGGAACTTTCAAGCCTTGGCGCGCTTTTCAAAGCGGCAATTCCCGTGCGCGCCCCACAGGCGGCAAAGCAGCGCCTTTTTCTTTTTGGCAAGGGGCTAAACCGCAACCATCTTGGGATGCGTTGTTTTACTGACAGGGGTCCAGGGGGATTATCCCCCTGGTGGGATCCAAGGGCAAAGCCC
>JADGAB010000022.1 GCA_015232245.1 Magnetococcales bacterium
TTGGCCGCGGCCTGCACCGCCACCCCGGCGCCATACTTCAAGTCGTAGACGATCAAAAGCCCGCTGGAGGGGCGATAGATGGAACAGTCGTTGGTGCCGAACATCCCCGGATAGAAGTGGTTAAGATCAAAACGCTCCTCGATGGCCATCACATCGCCGGGTTGAAGGTCAGCCCGCACCACGTCAAGGTAGACCTGGACGCCTTCGGCCATCTCTTCGCCCACATCGAACTCATGGCCTTCGATGGTCATGCTCTTGCCCAGGAATGCGCTTGCATCATCCCCGCGTCGCAGGCACAATTCCGCAAGTTGGTGTGCGGCCACGCCTTCAAAAGCGTAGCGCGACGATGTTTTTGGTTGGTTTTTGCAAAGCCGGACGCTTCCGGAACAAACCATCCAGCGATACGCGCTGGATGCCCCGACATGGCTGTGGACGGATTCGCTCATGCCTTCACCTCTGCGGCTGCGCGCAGGAAATCGTTGTACCGGGACGGGTCCAGCTCTCCGATCCGCTTGACTGAGAACTTCTCCAAAAGCGTTTTGACGGCCATGATGCCCACGGTTTCGCTGACCCGGGTCATGGCGGCCCGAACGTCATCGATGGTGGGGGCTTCGTCCGCGGGGGATGCCACGGTCATGGCAGCCGGTTCAACCGGGGAATCCTTGGGAGCCGCAGACTCTTCGGCCTTTTTGGGGCGACCGGCCTTTCTGGCGGGTTTGTCCGCAACGGGAGACGGTGTGTCGGGTTGCGCGACGACCTCTGGCACAAGTGTGCTGGCGACGTCATTCGCGTCCCCGTCGGCCCCTCCGTCGCGTAAGCCCTTCACCAGGGCGCTAATTTCTTCCCGGCTGAGAACGGCTTCACGAGTTTTGGTAGGGGTTGACGAAGGTGTCTTTTTCGGGGCAGGCTGCTCTTCGGCAGGATCTGTCTCATTCAGAGCAACCGGCCCGAACATCTCCATGCGCAGCATGAGCGAAGCTGGGTTGAACATGCCGAGAATGGAGGCCAACTGTTCAGGGGTGTCGGTGGTGATGGTCATTCCAATCATGGTGATCTCTCCTTGTTTGTGTGGTTGGAAAATCAGTCAAACAGTTGGGACAGGATCTCTGTCTTGCGCCGTACCGTTCTGGTAATGGCTTCGTCCAGAGATCCAGCCAGAGTGGCAAAACGGACCAAAACTCCATGCCGCTGACCGATGCGATGCACCCGCATGGCGGCTTGAAGATTGTCTGCTGGAGTCCAGGAGGACTCCGCGAAAAGAACGTTGGAAGCTGCGGTGAGGGTGATCGCCGTACCGGCGGCAGTAAGCTGACCAATGAAGATCCGGACTGCCGGGTTGTTTTGAAAACCATCGATGGCGATCTGGCGTTGGGCCGGAGAAGTGCTCCCCTGGAGCACCACCACCCCGTAGCCGGACAGACCATCGACCAAGCCCTGGATGACCTCCCGGTGATGGGCAAAGACAACAACCTTGTCCATGCCGCCATCCAAATCGTTCCGGAGCAGTTCAACAACCGGCTGGACCTTGGCCAACCCGGTAAGGCGGCGGAGTTTGGCCAGATGAATTGCTTCCTGGGAGAGATCGCCACCTTCCTTCAGGACAGCCTTGATGGCTGCACCTTCCAGCTCATCTTCCGCCTGCCACAATTCAGTCAGGGATCCATCGGCAGGAAGAACGACGGTTTCGAAACGGATTGGGGGTAAATCGGACAGCACCTCCTCCTTGCGACGACGCAGCATGTGGGGCGCGAGGCGGGAGCGAAGTTCTTGAAGATTGCGACCGCCGGTGACGCGAACGCCGTGCTGGTTTTCCCGGAACCGACAAAACCGTTCCAGAAATGTCCGATAGCTCATCACCTGACCATTGCGGGTGATGGCCTCCGGGAAGAGGGCCTGCAGCAAGGGCCACAGCTCTGCCGGGTGATTGGGCGCCGGGGTGCCAGAGAGCGCGAAGACATGCCGTGCTCCCTCGGCCAAGCCGCCGACCCGGTCGCATTTGGGGCCGAACACCGCTTGGGTGCGCTGTGTCCGATGGCACTTCAAAAAATGACATTCGTCCAGAATCAGGACGTCGGGGCGGCGCAGCATCAACAGGTCGAGAATCTCTGGCTGAGAGGCCAGGTCATAAGAACAGATGACGACGCCGTTCCTGGGGAGTTTGTTGGAGCTGGAGTCGATGACAGTCACTCGCCGCCGGATCGACTGGAAACGCTGAAACTCACGCGCCCAGTTGATCCGGGCCACGGCTGGTGCCAGCACGAGTACGGACTCTGCGATCAGCATGTCGCAGGCAACGATAGTCTGCGGCGTTTTTCCAAGACCCATTTCATCCGCAAGAAGGGCTGAGGGCTTCCCGGCCAGGAAGCTGGCACCGAGGATTTGATAGGGGAAGAGGATTTCCATGGGTGTGACCTTCATTTAACCGTGTCGATTCGTTTCACTGGATTCCGGCGTTTTTTGTGGCTTCTGGCTTCATTGATCATGTAAAATTGACCTTGCCGTAGCTGCCGTATTGGTCGTTTGGAAATACGGTGGCAGACTTTTTTTAGAAAAACATCCGTCAAACCCTTGAGGGGTTCTCCGTCCAAAAAGGGCCGGAAAGGGTTAAAGGGTTCAACCCTCCAGAGGGCAAAATGGGCTAATTTAGGGTGTGAAGGGGTTGTCAAGCATCAAAGGGTTCGATGGTTCTGAACCCCGTTTGGACGAAAAAGGCCCTTTTGGGGCACAACAAGCCTGTCAACCGTCAAAGGGTTCGACGGTTCCAAGGCCCAATGGCCTACGGAAGGGTTAAAGGGTTCGATGGTTCGGTGGGTAGGGCGGGTGCTGGGAGCAAACGCAGGAGGGCATCCATCCCAAAACAGGTTGGAAACGGTTAATTCTGCTGTTTGAACGGGTGATGGGGGATGGAAGGGTTGAAGGGTTTAACCCTTCAACAATTGATTGTAAACAAAACAATCTTGTGTTGGATCGTTGTAGCCAGAATAAAAAATCGTCGATTTTTCCCGTCTGTGACCAGCAAAGGGGGCAGAAGGGTTAAAGGGTTCGATGGTTCCAGGGCCGGAAAGGATGCAGAAGGGTTAAAGGGTTCGACGGTTCCAGGAGGGAGGACATCAAAGGTCGCACCGACAGCCGGGCACTGCGTCAGAAAAGGCGTGGCCCTGCAGCAATTCACAGGATGCCAGGGAAAAAGCATGAGCAACGACTACCGTAAGATGACGATTGAAGAGGTGATTGCATCGGCAACAAGAGAATTGGTCGTCTGCACCTACAGCTTCCCCGAGTTCGCCAAAAACCAGAACATTCAAGCGTCAGTCAGGTCATTGCTGTGCAGGGAAGGCAGCAAGGTGATGTTTGTCTTGCTGAACCCCTTGTCCACCTACGCCAGCGCATGCAGCAAATACCATTCTCAGAGTGTGGATTTTCCTTGTGAGACGAATTCTGATTATGTCTTGACGCCTTTCCGTGGTTTCTTTGAAAGCCTGATCAATCTGGACGGATTTGACAGGAAGCGATTGAATGTGCTTATGTCATCGTATGCGCCAGAGTATCGGATCATCATTGTTGACAACAAGAGAATATATATTTACTTGCACGCCTACGGAAAAGGGTTTTCCGTATCTGCTGATGTCGTACTTTGCAAAGATGAGCCATCACCGCACGGTCAGACCTTTCAGGAAGTTTTTGAATCGGTCACGAGATATTTCAGGTATGCCGATTTGGTTCCATTCATACATAACGGATATCTGTTCAACCGGTGGCACCGATTCAATCTGTCAAAAATTGACAGGTGGGATGATGTCGAGCGCCAGAGATTTTTGATTAACAAGCGATTCTATGATGAGAATTGTGAATCGTATCATATTCAGTGGTTTGAACACATGGAGCAGGAAGTCGAAGCGTTTCTCGATGAATTTCCGCTGAACTCACGCATCTTGGTTCTTGGATGCGGCTCAGGCAAGGAGGTAAAATATTTTCTTGACAAAAAATGCGACGCCTATGGTCTGGATTTGAGCCTGTCGCTGATCGATATCGGGCAAAGAGAGCATCCGGAACTGCGCGGGAAAATGATGCTCGGAGACATGTACGATGTCGATTTGATGTTTTCTGAGCAATGGGACGGCGTGGTCGCCAATGCTGTTCTCTTCCATTTGTTGAAACGTGACCATATCCAGGACATTTTCTCAAAAATAAACAGCATCTTAAAACCGGGGGGAATGTTTTTCGTGCGCACCCTCTACAAAGAAAATGCTGATGGTGACCCGGTCTTGCACGACACATCTCCCGAACCTCCAAACAAGAAAAGCCGGTGGCGCGTTTACTTTTCCATGGAACAACTGGCTGAGGCTGCCCAAAATAGTGGGTTTTCCTTGATGGAAAAGATCGAACAAGAAATTGCCGAGAGTGGGGCGCACAATGTGTCCTGTGTGTTGCAGAAAGGGTATAATCATTTTAAATATAAAGAGTTGCGTTGGGCAACCCGGCTTTTCAGAAAGAATTGATTTTCTTCCTCATTGGTTTGTTGCCGCCAATTCCAGCTTCCGGGGGCCTGATCATGGTTGCCATCACCCCGGCCATATGGTCCGAAATCGTCAGTCCACGATCATGCGACTTCAGCCATTCCACAATGGTTTCCTTTTTGTCCTCAGGGGGTAGGCCATCCTTCCAGAAATGCAAAACCGCTTCGCTGACCAATTTGAGGTATGGCGTTGGTGCCAGATCAATCCCTTGCACGACAAAACTATGAGCAGATTCTGTTCTTGTCCTGAGTAATCTTAGGCAACAAGAAGGCACTCGAATGTCGCTGAATTCCCAATCTTTCGATATCAGTTTCCCTTCCTTCCAGTCGATCTGTCCTTCGGCCCAATGCTCAGAGAAAATTTCCGAGAAGTCCCCTCCGTGGATATCCTGATTGGCACTGGCATACGAAATATCATCAGTTGAATCAGGAAAGCGCAAACGATAATCCAATTCTTTCCTCACGGCTGCTATCTTGTTTCTGAATCTGCCAACCGCATAAATTTTTGAATTATTAAAATAATAAATAAGCTCCTTTTTGGTATCTTTTTCATGCGAACTTCCCGAGAGTGGCAATCCACCGGTTTCCCGCTTGATCCTGTTCAATATGCCCCGCAGGTCAAACGATTCCTCTTCAGAAGAATCAATTCGGCAATAGGCCAACCAGTACACAGCTTCTTCCAAGGTCATGCTGTTTTGATCTTCACTCGAGGGCATGTGCGATCCTTCAGAAAACATTCGCTCTGTCAACTGTCAAAGGGTTCAACCCTTTTGAGGCACCAATCTTTCAATATGCATCAAACCCTTTGACGGTTCAAGTCCATGTGCAACCTGTGGCAAGGTGATCGCAAATCAACCAACTCGAGGATTTTGCGATGATCAACACCACCCACCCCGACCACATGACCCCAGAAGCCCGCCTGGCCGAGGCCGCCGCCCTTTTTGCCACAGCCATCAAGCGCTTGAAAGAAAAACAGAAAAAGGAGAATATTCCACTGGATATATCTCCCAACCCATGCCCTCATGGACAAAAAACAACCAGAGGAGAAAGGGCATGAACCATATCAGTCTGATCAAACAAGTGGCGGCCTTGCCGGGCATGTCCATCGTCGATTTAAAAAAAATGTGGACCGATCTGCACAAGACCGAAGCGCCACCCTACAACCGGGTCTTCCTGGTGAAACGGCTGGCCTACCGGCTCCAGGAGATATCACTGGGTGGACTGTCGGAGGAGACGGAAAAGCGGTTGGAACGGATGGCGGCTGAAGAGGAGATCCCGCCCCAGGAACGGAAACGCCCGCCAGGGGAGAAGCTTCTGCCTGGAACCCAGTTGATCCGGGAGTGGAAAGGGGCCGAACACCGCTGCAAGGTGCTGGAGGATGGCTTTGAATACCAAGGCCGAAAGTTTGGCAGCTTGTCGGCGGTTGCAAACTTCATTACCGGCTCAAGATGGAATGGCTTGGTCTTTTTCGCGCTTAAAAAACAAGGAGATAAGCCATGAACACCAAGAAGCCCATCATACCAAAAGTGCGCTGCGCTGTCTATACCCGGAAATCCACCGACGAAGGCCTGGATCAGGATTTCAACAGCCTCGACGCTCAACGGGAGTCCTGCGAGGCCTATATCGCCAGCCAGAAATCCGAAGGGTGGTTTCTGATTGCTGACCGCTACGATGATGGCGGTGTCTCTGGCGGCACTTTGGAACGGCCCGCCTTGAAACGCCTTTTGGAAGACATCGAAGCAGGCAAGATCAATGTTGTTGTAGTGTACAAAATAGATCGGCTCACCCGCTCCCTGATGGATTTCGGCAAGCTGGTCGAGGTCTTCGAAAGGCGCGGCGTAACCTTCGTTTCCATCACCCAGAGCTTCAATACAACAACTTCAATGGGACGATTGACGCTCAATATATTGCTTTCGTTTGCGCAATTTGAACGTGAGCTTTCGGCAGAACGCATCCGGGACAAATTCGCGGCATCCAAACGCAAGGGGATGTGGATGGGCGGCAATCCGCCCCTTGGATATGATGTAAAGGATCGCAAGCTGGTGATCAACCCTGTCGAGGCTGACACGGTGCGCTGGGTTTTCCAGCGGTTCGTGGAAAGCAAATCCGCCACGTTGATCGTCCGGGAGTTGGCTGAGAAGAAGACGGTCGGCAAGAATGGCAACGGGCTGGATAGACCGTATGTTTATCGGCTGCTCAAGAACCGTTATTTCATCGGTGAAATCGCCTACCACGGCGAGGTGTACCACGGCGAGCATGAAGCGGTCATCGATCGGGATCTCTGGGAGCAAGTCCAGGCCATCATGGAGGGCAACAACCGTTTTGATCCTGATCGGCTCCGGCTGCAAACGCCCGCCCTGTTGAAAGGGATCATCCGCTGCCGCCATTGCGACCGGGCCATGCGGCCCACGTTCACCCGGAAAATTGGCAGACTTTACCGCTACTACGTCTGCCATGGCGCTGACAAGCACGGACGTGAGACCTGTCCCTTGCGCACCGTGGCCGCCGGAGAGATCGACGCCGTGGTGATCGGACAGGTGCGCACCATGTTGAGCGCGCCGGAGATGGTGGTCAAGACCTGGCAGTCGGAGGAGGGGATCAACGAACGGGATGTGGTCGCGGCTCTGCGGAAGTTGGATCCGGTGTGGGAGGAGTTGTTCCCGGTCGAACAGCAACGGCTGGTGCAACTCCTCATCGGCAGGGTGGAGGTGGAAAAGGGTAGGGTGCAGGTGCATTTGCGCGCCAAAGGGCTGAATACGCTGGCCCGGGAGTTGAACGATCTCTGGGACGACAAGGGGAAATCGGCATGAACGCGGAAATGAGCAGAGACGGCAGCACGATCATCGTCAGCATCCCCATGCAGATGCGCAAGCGCGGCGGGCGCACATTGATCATCGCCCCGGGAGGCATGGCGGAAACGGCGCAACCGTCACGGGATGAATCTCTGGCGAAACTGGTGGTCCGGGCACATCGGTGGTTGCGACTTTTGGAGGATGAAAAATTCGCCTCCGTCCGGGAGTTGGCCGCCCATGAGAATCTCGACGCCTCCTACATCGCCAAAATCCTGCGCCTGACCTTGCTGGCGCCCGACATCATCGAGGCGATTCTGGACAACAGGCATCCTGACATTTTGATGTGGAAGGAATTGAGGCATCCGTTTCCGGTGGAATGGGAGAAGCAGCGGGAGAAGTGGAAGATGCCGGCGGTGGGGTGAGGGGGTTGGTGGGACCGGCGGATGCTCAATTCCCATGCTGCCGGTCCCTAAAGGCAAGTTAACAAAACCCAGAAGCACGGAAGGAGTCTGTTTTTGGATATGAGAAATGATCAACGGCTTGGCAGCGTTTTGCGCGTGGCCAGTCTTCCTTGCGCATCAAGCCCCAAATAGCCTTCCTCCGCCATCATCTCCATCACCTCGTCTTCCGAGGCATCAAGCTGTTTGGCCACGGCCTCCGCAGTCTGACTGGATATCCGCCGGAACGTTTCGCACGTCATCACTGCCGGACGACGCCCCGTCGATTTGCGGTTTGTCCTTTTCTTGGCCGCCCTTGCCTGTGACCGTAACTTTTTGAGTGCTTTCTCCGCCATGGGGCCCTTTTCAGAATTGACCGGGTGCTATCTACCAACAAGGCTTGTGGTGGGCATATTTCCCAAGAAGGTCTTGTATTCACCCACACCCGGCCAGTTCCAAAATCAGCTTTTTTCTTCGCTTTCAATATGCTTGCCAAACTTTCCAAATACCCGGAACATCTCCGACACTTCAATCACTCGATTTCCGAGGCGATCCCATTGAGCTGACAGGACGCCTGTTGCAACCATCTCGTCCAAAGTGCGCCTGGAGATACCAACCGCTTTTGCCGCTTGATTCAGTTTCAAGGCATCCACAGCAAAAATTTCCATATGTGATATGCCGTTATATGCCGTTATTGGCTCTTTCCTACCATGCCCTTGATGGCCTGTATCACCGAGTCATTGGTTTGAGATGCAGGCAGAACCAAACCGGTATTGATGACGGAAGCGCCGCTCAAAAATCTCAAGATCAACACCCCATCGGTGGCATCCACAGTGCCATTGCCGTCTGCATCCAGAACCGTACCCAATGCCTTGATGGCCTGAATCGCCTTGTCACTGGTCATACCCGCCGGCAGAGTCAGGCCGGTGTCGATGGTAGGCGCGCCACTCAAGGAGCGCAGAATTAGAACGCCGTCTGTGGCATCGATCTGGCCATTGCCGTCTATGTCCATAGAAACTGATGGTGTCGTGTCGGCCTCCACGGTCAGAGTGAACAAAAGTGTGGAGAAATCGGTTCCATCATTGACATTCAACATGATGGTCACCGAACCGGTCTTGCCCGTCACGGGCGCAATCAGCAGTTGCGGTTGGGTGCCATTGAGCACCACCTGAATGTTGGCGTCTGGAACCAGGTCGCTGTTCAGCGATTTGGTGGTAATCTGCAATTTGTCGGTCGCCGTCTCCGCATCAGAAACGGCAAAAGGTACGGTGATCGATGTCTGACTGGTCTTCACCGTCTGATCGGCAACAGGAGAAATTGTCGGTTTTGTGTTGTGCTGGACCGCATTGATGGTCACCGTGACCGTAGCCACATTGGAATCGGCCTGTCCATCATTTGTCTTGAAGGTAAAGTTGTCCGTACCGTTTGTATTAGCTTTTGGAACATAGGTAAACATACCAGCTGCCGCATCAGTAATGGTTGCTGTCCCCTTCTCGCCATTGGTGACAATGGTATATGTCAATTTGTCACCATCCACGTCGGTTGCGATCAGGGTGCCGGTCGTCGATGTATCCTCATTGGTGGTCACGGCGCTGTTCTGGGCAACCGGGGCGTCGTTGACCGGATTGATGGTGATCGATATGGTGGCGATATTGGAATCGGTCTGGCCATCATTGGCCTTGAAGGTAATTGTATCCGTACCGTTCGCATTGGCATTCGGAACATAGGTAAACATCCCCGCAGCCACATCCGTGATGGTGGCTGTCCCCTTGGCGCCATTGCTGACGATTGTGTAGGTCAGATTGTCGCCATCCACATCCGTGGCGCGCAGGACACCAGTGGCCGCAGTGTCTTCGTTGGTCGTCAGCGTACCGTCCTGGGCCACCGGAGCATCGTTGATCGCACGGATCGTCACGGCGATGGTGGCGGTGTTGGATTTGACATGGCCATCGCTCACCTGAAAGGTGAATGTGTCCGAACCCGTGGCATTGGCATTCGGTGTATACAGATAATCCCCGGTCTTGGCGCCGGTGATGGTGGCCGTACCCTTGGTGCCATTAGTCACGATGGTAAAATTCACACCTTCTCCATCTGGATCGGATCCGGAGAGTTTCCCACTGGCGGGCGTGTCCTCATCGACGCTGAGCAGGCCGTTGTTGGCCATGGGAGTGTCGGAGGATGCGTTGATGGTCACCGTGACCGTGGAGATATTGGAATTCTCCAGACCATCGCTGACTTGGAAAGTGAAGGTGTCGGTGCCGGTCTTGTCCGTGTCCGGGGTATAAGTGTAGGCGCCGGAGAGGGCGTTGGTGATGACCGCCTTGCCTTTGACGCCATTCTCCACGATGGAATAGGTGCGGTTGCTGCTGTCTATGTCCGTGGCGAGCAACTGACCCGAACCGGCGGTATTCTTATGCACGGTCAAGGTTCCGGACGCTGTGACCGGGGCGTCATTGACCGGGGTGATATTCACGGTGATGGTCGCCGTATTGGAGTCGGCAATCCCATCGCCTGCCTTGAAGGTGAAGCTGTCCGTACCGTTGGCATTGGCGTTCGGAGTATAGGTGTAGGCGCCGGTGGCGGCATTGGAGATGGTGGCCACACCCTTGGAGCCGTTTTGCAGAATCGTATAGGTGGTGGCGTGCGCATCCGGATGGAAACTCGTCAAAGTCCCGGAGGTAGGCGTATCCTCGATCACCACGAGCGTGCCATCCAGGGCCACCGGAGCATCGTTGACCTCGTTGATGGTGACCGTCACGGTGGCCACATTGGAATCCAGCTTGCCGTCATTCACCTTGAACGTGAAGCTGTCCGTACCGCTGACATTGGCATTCGGGGTATAGGTATAGCTCCCCTTGGCCGGATCGGTGATCACTGCCGTTCCCTTGGCGCCGTTGGAAATAATGCTATAAACCAACGCATCCCCGTCCACATCGCTGGCGACCAGAGTGCCGGAGACAGGAGTATCTTCATTGGTGGTCAGGGTGGCGTTCGAAGCCGCCGGGGCATCGTTGACCGGCGGGATGGTGATCGATATGGTGGCGCTGTTGGAAAAACCCACCCCGTCCTTGGCTTTGAAGGTGAAGCTGTCTGAGCCATTGGCATTGAGGTTCGGGGTATAGGTGAACGCCCCGGTGGTGGGGTTGGTGAGCGTCACCGTTCCCATGGAGGGTTGCGTGACGATGGAATGGGTCAAGGCATCCCCGTCCACATCGGTAGCCGATAGCGTTCCGGTATAGGATTGATCTTCGTTAATGGTGATCTGGCCATTGTTGGCCACGGGCAGATCGTTGACCGGCGTGATGGTGACCGACACGGTGGCGGTATTGGAACCGACAGCGCCATTGAGCGCCTTGAAGGTGAAAGAATCCGCTCCCGTGGCATTGAGATTGGTGGTGTAGGTGAAGGCCCCGGTTGCGGCATTGGTGATGGTCACCGTGCCCTTCTGCGGGAAACTCACCAGAGAGTAGTTCAAAACAACCCCCTGGGCGGCGGAAGCAGACAAGGTTCCTGAATAGGCACTCTCTTCTGTGGTCGTGAAAGTTGCATTCGTGGCGGTCGGGACATCGCTGTCCAGACTGTGCATGGGGATGTTGACACTTTTGGATTCCCCGGCTTTGACCTCCACAGCTGGCAGACTCACCGGCTGATAACCGGCTACTGTGGCCGTCAGAGCGACATTTCCTGCAACGGTTGGCAGAATGTAACTCCCGTCGATCAGGCTTTGGGTTTGTCCACCCGCCCAACTCAAAAGTACGCTGGCAATTCTTTGTTGACTGACATCGCTGGCAAAAATCCCATAAATAATGCCATCTTCGCCATTCGTATTGTCGGTTTTGAAGCTCCAGCCTGTCTGACTCTCCGTCACCGCGCCGTAAGCATCCACGGCCTGGATTTTCCAATAATAGGTGGTCAAGTCAGCCAGCTTGGCATTCCGGTCCACGAAGGTGGCCGGAGCCGCGATCTCTTCTTTTCGATAGATCACATTCTGGAAATTGCTGTCCGTGGCGATGAGCAGGTTGTAAGTGACCGGTCCGCCATCCGGATCACTGCTGGGATTCCAACGGAAGACCGTTACGGTTTTCACCGTGACATTGTTGGCCGGTGACAGCAGTGCAAACGACGTGGGAGCGGCATTGACCGCCTTCTGTTTGTAAATCACGGAGCGCCGCATCGGAGAGATGTCGCCGGTTGAGAAATCCCGCATGAAATAATAGATCTCGTAAAGCCCCGCCTCCTGGAATTTGTTGCCGACAGTCACCGACCAGCGTCCGTTCACCGGCGGATCCAGCATGAATTTTTCCAGATCAATTTCCAACTGCTGCGTGCCGCCTGTGGCGGTCAACGTTTTGGAAGGAGGACGGATCTCGATCCAGGCGCTCGTCACTTCGCTGTCGTCGTTGGCCTTGGCCCACAACGTGGCAGAGCTTTCTGTGGCGGACAAGTACAAAGTTTGCGTAACGTCGGTCACCTCAGCCGGATTCAAGAGTGAGTTGGTGACATAGGACGCGCCGATTCCCAGGAACAAGCCATCCGCCACGCTCCCGTCACCCGATGAATCGATACTTAATTGATTGCTGCCTTTCTTGTCCCCGTTGTCATCCAGCAGAGGGTGCTGCATGGCGGCATCAAAAAAGGGATTGTTGCTGTTGATGGCAGCACCGCCCCCCCGTGTAAATACGCTGGTTTGCCGTGTGCTCTCTTGGAACGCCTTGGCCAGAGTCTGTCCGCGACCCAACTGCTTGAAGAAGGCTTCCAGGAAAAACTCTCCCACCCGGATGCCGTCCGGCTCCTGCGGTCCCTTGTAGGACGCTTCCCCTGCAGCGGCACTGGAGATGATCACCCGCCCCAGGCTGGATAAAACCGGCACAAAGCTGCCGGAATAACAGGCTCCCAACACGACCACGCGTTTTTCGTTCTGTCGCACTGACAGAGTCAATTTGGATTCGAGGGTGGTCAACCAGGCATTCAACTCTGTGGGCGTGATAAATTCCGCGTCCCCGTTCAAGAAGAATTTGTCGGTCTGCCCGTGATCCACCAGGACGATGTAGACCGGCGCCGGGGAACCGTTCATCAGGTCGGCCAGCTTGAATGAGGCGTGCGTCCCGGAGATCACCTGTTCCACCTCGGCCTTGGTGGGTTTGGCGTCCACGCCGGTCTGGATGTTGTCGTGGTTGAAATAGAAGATCTTCTCCTTTTCGAATCCCCTGGCCAGTAACTGCTGATAGATCCGGTTGGCCGTCTTGTTGTGCGATGCCAGCCCCTCCTCGTTGGTAATTTTCCCTTCCACGATCACCGCGTAACCCGCGCTCTGGCCCACCAGAACGCTGCTCGCCACCTTGCTGCCGGAGAGCAGAAAGGTTTCGGCAAAGGCAGCTTCCAGGGTGTATTTTCCTTTCAGGTTGAAGCTGTTCACCTCCCGGAAGACGAAGTGACCATTCTGATCCGAAGTGCTGGTCTTGAGCGTGGAGACCAGCACGCCATTGGGATCGGTGATCTTCAGGGTGATTTCCCGACCCGCCAGGCTCATGGCGGTCATGGGCAGGCGGGTGAGTTGTCCGGTCACGTCCAGAGTCTTGCCCTGAAGCACCGCCAGACTGGAAAGCTCCATGTTCAACTGAGTGAACGCCTTGCCCCCATCCAGGGAGTAGGCGAACATGATGGACTTGTCGGTGACATTGCCCGCGTTGTCCGTCACCCGGGCCGTGACGGAATAGGTCTTGCCCGTGGTCCAGTTGATGTTGGTGGGGAATTCCCAGTTGGCCCACTGGTCGTCGCTCAAGGCCATGACCCAGGAGGGGGTCTTGGTGAGTCCCTGACTGCCGTCGCTGAATTTCTTGACGTAGTAGATGCCGTCGGTGATCTGCAACTGGACCGACGCCACTCCGGTTCCGCCCGGATCTCCGGCGGTTCCGGTGATCGCAAAGAGCTCGATCAAGGAACGGCCATCCACCGGATCGGTAATGGTCACCTGGGGCGGCGTGGTGTCGATGGTGAAATTTTTGCTGCGCACGTCACTGACGCGGCCGGAATTGTCCACCGCGATGTATTTCAACACGGTGTTGGCATTCAAAACGACAGGGCTGGTGTAGCGCGGGGATTTGGTCGTCGGTGTGGACCCGTCCAGGGTATAATAGATTGCCGCGCAACCAGAACCCTCATCCTGACAGGTCAACGTGATATTCTGGATGCTCTTGAACATGCCATCCACGATATCCACCGCCACCGGATTGGCGATGTCCTCCACCGCGATGGAAAAGCCCGGCAAGGAAACCGTATCGGACCCGGCAGTGACCGAAATCACGATGTTGGCATATGATCCATAATTGCCAGGGGTCGGCGTTCCCGACAACGTTCCGGTGGCTGTGTTGAAAGTCGCCCATGCCGGTTTGTTCTGGATGGAAAAGGTTAATGCCTCCCCATCCACGTCCCCGGCGGTCGGGGTGAAGGTGTAGGCCACTCCCGGCGTCACTTTGGTGGCCGGAGTGCCGCTGATGGTCGGCAGGTCATTTACCGGCGTCACGGTCACGGTGAAGGTGTCGCTGACGGAAAGTACGCCATCGTTCACGGTTACGGTAATTTGCGCGGTGCCGTTCTTGTCGGCGGCTGGTTTGATGGTCAGGGTACGATTGGCCCCGGAGCCACCCAGAATCAGATGGGTGTTGTCCGCCGGAATCAAGGCCGTATTCGACGATGCGGCGGTGACGGTCAGGTTGTTTGCCGGCGTGTCCAGATCCCCGACGGTGAACGCAATCGGGCCAATGGTGCCATCTTCCAGTCCGCTCTGGTTGGGAATATCGGAAATGGTGGGCATGGCATTGACATCGGTCACGACGATGCTGAAAGAGGGCAGAGAGACCGTGGCCTTGCCGTCAGTGACCGAAATCATGATGTTGGGATAGCTGCCCTGATTGGTAAAGCCGGGTGTGCCGGTAAGGGCTCCAGTGGTGGTACTGAAAGTGGCCCACGCGGGTTTGTTCTGAATGGAGAAGGTCAGTGTGTCGCCATCCACATCCGCGGCCGTGGGCGTGAAGGCATACGGGGAGCCTTCCGCCACCCCGGTCGAAGGCACACCGCTGATGGTTGGGGGGTCGTTCACCGGATTGATGGTGATCGTAACAGTGGCGGTATTGGATGACAGGGTGCCATCGGAGGCACGGAAGGTGAAACTGTCGGTCCCGTTGGCATTGAGGTTCGGGGTATAGGTGAAGGCTCCGGTAGCGGTGTTGGTGATGGTAACCGTTCCCTTGGTGGGCAATGAGACCAGGGAATAGGTCAGGGCATCCCCGTCCACGTCGCTGGCCGCCAGAGTGCCGGCAAGCGAGGTGTCTTCGTTGGTGGTAAAAGTTCCGTTGGCGGCGACCGGCGCGTCGTTGACCGGATTGACCGTCACCTTGAACCGGGATTCCGCCGTTCCCTGGCCATCCGAAACGGTCACGGTGACAAAAGCGCTGCCCGACTGATTGGCCACCGGTGTGGCGGTGACGGTCCGGCTGGTCCCGGAACCGCCCAGCACGATGTTGGCCACCGGCAGCAGGGTCGTATTGGAAGATGTGGCGGTCAGGGTCCAGTTGGCTGGCGCGATGGTCGAGTTTGCAATGGTGTAAGAGAGCGCGGTGGTGGCGTCCTCGTTGATGGTTTGATTGGGGATCAAGGAAAGGGAGATGCCTGTGGCGTCCAGAGCCGTGATGAAACCACCCTGCAGTTGATAGAGCGCATCGGCCATGCCGCCCGCCTCGTTTCCGCCCCCCAACACGGAATGCAGGGTATATGTCCCTTGGGTGGCGGTGGTGCCACCCTGGACAGCGCTGAGACGCTCCAGAAGATAATGACCATCATCCATCGCGTGGGCCGCAGGGGACAACAACCCGACAAGCATGCCTGCAAGGAGCACAAAAAACCACATGGTTTTTATGCGCCAAACAAAACTTTGTTCTGAATGTGCAAACACTTGCAAATCTTTCATCCCATTCATGACGTGTCCCCACAGCGTCAGGCTACGCGAAGCGGCAACTTTAAATGTTCAAGATTATAACTTGATGATTTGAATAAGTCAAAAATAAGTGCTTGATACAACAATGCAAACAGATCATAATCCACTGGCAAGCCATAAGGCAAGATTTTTTACTTTTCTCTGCGACCGTATCATCCACTCCAAGGAAACAGCGTATGAAAATGCGTTTATTTTCTTTCATGACAATCCATGCCATGCTGTTTTTCATGGTCACGGCGTATGCTGCCCCACCAGCCACGCTCGGCTATCAGGGGCGACTGTCCACCAGTCAGGGTGTGCGGGTCAATGGTCCGACGGACCTTCGTTTCCGCATTTACGATGCAGATGGCGCGCAACTATGGGAAGAGAGTCAAACCGGAGTGCAGGTGGCGGATGGCATCTTCACGGTAATTCTTGGAAAAACCAACGCTCTGACCGGGCTGGCGTTCGACAAGCCCTATTATCTGGGTGTGGCGATCAACGGCGGCAACGAAATGACTCCGAGAATGGAGATGTCCTCCGCGCCTTATGCCATGAATACCGTGAAACAATCCACAAGCGCTGCGGACGCCTATATTCGCTCCATTACCATGCCCAAGAGTGTCACCGTCAGCCCAAGTGGTTCAGGACAGGCAACCGTCACTTGGAATGCCGTGGATGGGGCCACCTCCTATAATCTCTATTTGGCGACCGAGACTGGAGTCAGCGCCAGCAACTACATCACCAAGGCCAATGGACGGCAGATCACCGGAGTGACGAGTCCCTACACGGTGACTGGGTTGACCAATGGGGCGCAGTATTTTGTGGCAGTGGCATCGGTGACGCCAGTGGGAGAGAGTGTAGCATCTTTGGAAGTGAAGGCAACAATGTCCACTCCCGATCAAATTACTAACAGCCTCGGCATGACCTTCAAGCTGATTCCATCTGGGACTTTTTTGATGGGTAGTCCGCCAAATGAAGGGTGGGATGACAAACCTCAGCACACGGTGACGATCAGTAAAGCGTTTTACATACAGACAACGGAGGCAACTCAAGGGCAATGGAAGGCGGTGATGACTTCCAATCCTTCTTCTTTCCCTGCTTGCGGGGATAATTGTCCAGTAGAATCTATGTCATGGAACGGCGTTCAAACATTTATTGCGAATCTTAACGCCAAAGGAGAAGGGATATATCGTCTACCAACCGAAGCAGAATGGGAATATGCGGCACGTGCAGGCACTTCCACAACCTATTCATGGGGGGCGTCTTGGGGCAGTTATAACACGTCATATGCGTGGTTTGCTCAAAGCACGCCTAAACCTGTAGCTACAAAGTTGCCTAACCCATGGGGGCTATATGATATGCATGGAAATGTTTGGGAATTAGTATCGGATTGGTATGCTAGTTATTCAAGTGATGCTCAAATTGATCCTTTAGGTCCATCATCTGGTTCCAATCGTACTATCAGAGGTGGAGGATGGCTTAACTGTTGCATGACTGATATCCATTCCGCCCAACGAGGTACATTTGGTGATGTTGGCGGCAACGATAGAGGCTTCCGCCTCGTGAAGGTGCCCTGAGCGCACCTGTCAACCATCTACATCGGACTTTCGAGGATAAACATGACAAATCTTTAGCGACGACTGCTCTAGATGATTTTCAAATATACAATCGTGCGCTATACTCAACTGATGTTAAGAAGTTCTACAATTTTGAAAAACTATAATTTATGGTAACCGTTCAGCCCATTGAACAACCACCCGCTTTAGCGGGTGGTTTCCGGAATTCCGGTATGGGATTTCTGGGGCATCATATTCAATTTGTTGAACATTTTCTCGACAGGAGCTGATTGCCATGACTCATACCGTAACCTTTGAGGATGTGTGGAAGATGTTCCAGGAGACCGACCATCGGTTCCAGGAGACCGACCGCAAGTTCCAGGAGACTGACCGCAAGTTTCGTGAAATGCGCGAAGAAACCGACCGCCAGATCCAAGCGGTCTCCAACCAAATGAAAGAGACCGATCGCCGGCTTGGCGGGCGTTTGGGCGAATTCGTGGAAGGGTTGGTCGCCCCGGCCTGCGAGACCCTGTTTGCGCAGCGTGGCATTCCGGTCCACAAGGTCAGCCGCCGGGTGATGGCCAAACTGCCGGGAGGACGCCAGATGGAGATTGATCTGTTTGTGGTCAACACCGACGCCGTGGTCCTGGTGGAGGTCAAAAGCAAACTGGAGGTCGGAGACGTGCGGGAACATCTGGAGCGTTTGAGAGGCTTCAAGGAGTTCTTTTCGGAGTATGCCGACAAACGGGTTCTCGGCGCGGTGGCGGCCATGGTGATTGAAGAGAATGTCCGCCGTTTTGCCATCAACCAGGGAATGTTCGTCATCGAGCAGACTGGCGATACCCTGCGCATGGCCAATGACGAGGCTTTTGTACCGCGCGCCTGGTGAACAGGTCAGATAAAAACAGTTGGTGCCTCCACACGATCTTGCGTCCGCACCACCTGCCATCATAAAACAAAGTGGCGTTGCAAGCGATTTTTTTCCAGGGAATTCAAGAATCATCACTCACAAGGCTAAGATACATGAACATGCGCCCTCTGTCCGTTGTTTTTGTTTGTCTTCTGTGGGCCGCCGCCACGCTCCACGCCGCCCCACCGGCCACGCTCGGCTATCAGGGGCGACTGTCCACCCTCCAGGGGGTGCGGGTCAACGGACCGACGGACCTCCAGTTCCGCATCTATGATGTGGCCACGGGGGGAACCCCCCTTTGGGAAGAAAGCCAGGGCGGGGTGGTGGTGGCGGATGGCATCTTCACGGTGATTCTTGGAAAAACCAACGCTCTGACCGGACTGGCGTTCGACAAGCCCTATTATCTGGGTGTGGCGATCAACGGCGGCAACGAAATGACTCCGAGAATGGAGATGTCCTCCGCGCCTTATGCCATGAATACCGTGAAACAATCCACAAGCGCTGCGGACGCCTATGTCAAAGCCATCACCACACCGGAGAATGTCACGGTCACGTCGATGGGCTCGGGTGATGTGAAGGTCACCTGGGATCCGGTCAAAGGGGCCACCTCTTACAATCTCTATCTGGCCACCCAGTCTGGTGTCAACGCGAGCAACTACGCCTCCAAGACCAATGGACGCATGATCACCGGGGTGACGACTCCTTATACGGTAACCGGGTTGACCACTGGCTCCCAATATTATTTTGCGGTAGCGTCGGTGACACCGGTTGGAGAAAGCTTGGCTTCTCTGGAATCGACGGTAACACCCGGCAAGAAATATGATGTCGCTGCTGATTTTTCAGCCACGCTCAATCCCAATGGCGCATGGAGTTATGGCGCGGGCGTAACAGGAAGCAGTTTCACGCTTAATTATTTATCTGATGGATTTTCCGGCGCGTGGGGGCAAGGGAGTATGGGAGTGTGGACTTTTCTGCCGACTGGAGATCCGAAATCTTGCGGTGGTAGCGACCTGGATATCAACAATACAATTTGCGTAAGACCGGCAGGAAATACCAATCACAGCGATAACATCGTTCGGTGGATATCTCCTGCGCCTGCCTCTTATCATATCACGGGAAAAATTATCAGAGAAAGCAACTATTACAGTGATGGAATTAATTTCATGATTTACCATAATTCAACTCAGAAAGTATCCCAACATTTGGCCCCTGGTGGTCAATATTCATTTGACCTGACATTGACTGCTCAAGTCGGCGACGTGGTTTTGTTTGGTGTAAACGATTCAGGTTGGGGTAATGGTGACTCTCAAAGCATTAGCATTACAATTGAGTAAGAGTGGCAACAGTTTATCCATTCTTCCTCTATCGTCGAAACCGTTACTCTTAAATGATTTCGGCTCGTAAAAGGTGCCATTAACTCTGGCAGAGAGATGATTGATGAAAAGAACGTTTTTACTATATATGGTGATTGGGTTCGCATTGCTTGCCAGCCCCATTCAGGCCGATCCCCCGGCCACGCTCCACTATCAGGGACGCTTGTTGAATCAGGGTGCGCGGGTGAGTGGCTCAACCAATCTGATCTTCCGCATGTATGATGCCCTCACCGCGGGCAGCAAACTCTGGGAAGAGAGCCACGGCAATGTCAACATCAACAATGGCCTGTTCACGGTCATTCTGGGCAAAACCAACTCCCTGGCCAGCCTGCCTTTTGACAAGACCTATTATCTGGGAATCGAGGTCAACGACGGTGGCGAAATGAGCCCGCGCGTCGAAATGACGGCCCTTCCCTATGCCATGAATACCGCCGCGAAACAGGTCAGCAACGCGGATGCGTTTTTGCGCTCCCTCACCATCCCCGAAAATCTCGCCATCACCCCCACCGGATCCGGACAAGCCACTGTCACCTGGAATCCGGTCAACGGGGCCACCTCCTATAACCTCTATCTGGCGACCGAATCCGGCGTCAATGTGGGCAATTACGCCTCCAAGCCCAACGGACGGCAGATCACCGGGGTGACGACTCCCTACACGCTGACGGGGTTGAGCAATGGCAACCAGTATTTCATCACCGTATCCGCCGTGACCCCGTCCTGGGAGAGCGCGACGACCGGAGAGATCAAACTGACCACCGAGGTGAGCAACTCCCTGGGGATGAGTTTTCGACTCATTCCGGCGGGGACGTTTACCATGGGGTGCAGTGGCCCGGCGGCTTCGGGGGAAGCATGTGCGGCATCTGGAAACGATCTCCCAATCCATCAAGTTACCATCAGCCAATCGTTCTATATGCAAACGACCGTTGTAACCCAAGGTCAGTGGCAGGCAGTAATGGGTAGCAATCCGTCCTATTTTTCTAGCTGTGGGCCGACCTGTCCGGTGGAACAGGTTTCCTTGGCTGATATTCAAAATTTTAATACCATTCTGAGTGCTAAAGGAGAAGGCACATACCGTCTGCCAACAGAGGCAGAATGGGAATATGCTGCTCGTGCAGGTACGACAACAGCTTGGTCTTTTGGGGATAATTCCAATATTTTAGAAAATTATGCTTGGTATGGAGGCTCAACGACTCACCCCGTAGCCACCAAGCTTCCTAACCCCTGGGGTTTGTATGATATGCACGGCAATGTTCGACAGTGGGTATCGGACTTTTTTGGTGTATATGTTGGTGCTTCGCAAACTGATCCCTTTGTTTCATCTGGTTCTCGCCGGGTGCAACGGAACGGCGGTTACGAAGCCCCTTCTGATCAAGTTCGCTCGTCCTATCGCTATGACGGCGGTTGGGGTGACAAGTGGCGGAACATGGGCTTCCGCCTCGTGAAGGTGCCATCCGTCCCCACCGCTGCTTTCACCGTATCCGTCACATCAGGCGACACCTCGACCACATTCCAGTTCGACGCCTCCGGCAGCGCCAGCCAGGGGGTAGCCTCCAGCGCCCTGCAAGTGCGTTGGGACTGGGAGGGAGATGGCACCTGGGATACGGATTTCTCCACCACCAAGACCGCCTCGCATCAATTCACGAAACCGGGAACCTATACGGTCACCATGCAGGTGAAAGATTTATCCGGCCTGACCACCACCGCAACCCAGTCGATCAAGGTGGAATTGCCGGGCTATGCCAACTCGCTTGGGATGAGTTTCAGGTTGATTCCGGCGGGAACGTTTACCATGGGGTGCAGTGGTCCGGCGGCTTCTGGGGAAATCTGTTATCCAAATGAAGGTCCAACCCATCAAGTTACCGTCAGCCAACCTTTTTATATGCAGACAACA
This sequence comes from Magnetococcales bacterium, assembly GCA_015232245.1. Classification (GTDB taxonomy): domain Bacteria; phylum Pseudomonadota; class Magnetococcia; order Magnetococcales; family Magnetaquicoccaceae; genus Magnetaquiglobus. Next base: position 21,451 of record JADGAB010000022.1, read on the forward strand.
GAAGTAACACAAGGCCAGTGGAAGGAGGTGATGGGTGGAAGCAATCCATCCTCCTTCAGTAGTTGTGGGGATGCTTGCCCAGTGGAGCAGGTTTCCTGGATTGATATTCAGACCTTTCTTATCACGCTGAATGGTTTTAGCCAAGGAACTTACCGTTTACCGACAGAAGCGGAGTGGGAGTATGTGGCGCGGGCTGGGACAAAAACGGCTTGGTCGTTTGGGGATAACTCCAATGTTCTTGGAAATTATGCTTGGTACTTATCCAACAGCGGTTCAATGACCCACCCTGTTGCGCAAAAATTGCCAAACCCCTGGGGTCTGTATGATCTGTACGGAAATGTTTGGGAATGGGTGTCAGACTGGAATGGTAGCTACTCCAGTTCCTCGCTGACTGACCCAGTTGGTCCAGCAAATGGCTCCATCCGGATCTTTCGGGGCAGTGCTTGGGCCGGTGACTCGGACAGTGTCCGCTCCCCCGATCGTAACGGCGACGACCCGAGCCGTCGGGGCAACAGCATTGGGTTCCGTCTTGTGAAGGTACCTGCGGAACCCTTGGCCGCATTCACGGCGACCCCCTTTGCGGGCGACACCACGACCACCTTCCAGTTCGACGCCTCCGGCAGTTCGGATCTCCAGGATGCCGCCAGCGCCCTGCAAGTCCGCTGGGACTGGGAAGGAGATGGCACCTGGGATACGGGTTTCTCTACCACCAAGACAGCATCGCATCAGTTCACGACGGCTGGCACCTATACCGTGAAGATGCAGGTCAAAGATTTATCCGGCCTGACCACCACAATCACCCGGTCGGTCAAGGTGGAATTGCCGGGTTATGCCAACTCCCTGGGGATGAGTTTCAGACTGATTCCGGCGGGGACGTTTACGATGGGGTGCAGTGGCCCGGCGGCTTCTGGGGAGACGTGTGAAGCCAATGAACAAGCCCGCCCACCAAGTCATCATCAGTCAACCCTTCCACATGCAGACCATGGAGGTCACGCAAGGGCAGTGGAAAGCGGTGATGGGTGGTGCCAATCCATCCTACTTTCCGGGTTGTGGGGACAACTGCCCGGTGGAGCGGGTTTCCTGGAATGATATTCAAACCTTTTTGACCACCCTGAATGGCATGGGCCAGGGGACTTATCGACTCCCCACGGAAGCCGAGTGGGAACATGCGGCTCGCGCCGGAACGACGACGATTTGGTCATTTGGGGACAGCCCGGACATTTTTGGAAATTATGATTGGTGTTCACAAAACAGCAATAACACAACACACCTGGTTGCGCAGAAGTTGGCAAATTCCTGGGGATTGTATGATATGCATGGAAACGTTTGGGAATGGACATCGGATTGGTATGAGAGTTATACCAATGCAGCGGCGACTGACCCGACTGGTGCGACAAGCGGCTCTTACCGGGTCTTTCGGGGCGGCGCTTGGCTCAATGGCTGTTCCGCTCCTGTCCGCCCTGCCAATCGAAGCAGCGGCACCCCGGGTCTCCGGGATTGGGGCGTTGGCTTCCGCCTCGTCAAAGTAGTCCCCGTCCCCACCGCTGCATTCACCGTATCCTCCACATCAGGCGACACCTCGACCACCTTCCAGTTCGACGCCTCCGGCAGTTCGGATCTCCAGGATGCCGCCAGCGACCTGCAAGTCCGTTGGGACTGGGAAGGGGATGGTACCTGGGATACGGGGTTTTCTGCCACCAAGACTGCCTCGCATCAATTCACGACCCCTGGCACCTATACCGTGAAGATGCAGGTCAAGGACTCGGCTGGGTTGACGACCATAGTGAGCCACTCGGTCGCGGTTACGGTGGCATTGCCCACCACCACCAATTCTTTGGGCATGACCTTCAAATTGATTCCAGCAGGGACTTTCAACATGGGGTGTAGTGGACCGGCGGCTTCTGGGGAAGTCTGTCAATCCAACGAACAGCCCGTCCATCAGGTCACTATCAGTCAACCCTTTCACATGCAGACCACGGAGGTCACGCAAGGTCAGTGGAAGGCGGTGATGGGTGGGGCCAACCCATCTTCTTTCAAGAGTTGTGGTGATACGTGCCCGGTGGATATGGTTTCCTGGACTGATATTCAGACTTTCCTCACTACCTTGAATGGCATGAGTCAAGGGATCTATCGTCTGCCGACAGAAGCGGAGTGGGAGTATGCGGCACGAGCTGGTACGACGACGGCTTGGTCGTTTGGGGATAATTCCAACATTTCTGAGAATTATGCTTGGTATGCAACAAATAGCAATTTAATGACCCATCCTGTTGATCAAAAGTTACCGAATCCATGGGGGCTGTATGATATGCATGGGCATATTTGGCAATGGGTATCGGATTGGTATAGCGCAACGTATTATACGACTGCTTCGGTAACGAATCCTGTTGGTCCAACAAGTAGCTCCTCCCGTGTGATACGAGGCGGTGGTTATGCCGCCCCCCCAGGAGGCATGCGCTCTGCCTATCGCACAGGCACCCCTCCAGACTATCGCGATAGCAACCAAAGTTTCCGGCTCGTCAAGGTGCCATGAGCGAACGTGATGAAAAACAGGAGTATCGATTGAAACCTGATCAATCCGTCTGACAACGCCAGCAGGGGGGCGTCCGGGCAGAAGAGAATGCCACCGTATTCGTTCGTCCCCTGGCTCCATCCCCGCCAAGCCGACCACAACACCACCCCTCCCACCCGACACCAACGTGTCGCCACAGGGCGCAAAGGGTGGCGCGAATAGTCGTCCAACGACCACAGAAAAATTCTCATTTAAAATTAACGCGATACGCCAACACCCAACCACATACCACTCCGTCAAACTGGAAGACCGGACTTCGGCCCACCTTTCTTCTCAATTGCTCGCCGACCATCCACAACATCGAAAAGGTCCTGAGGCTGTGGACCTCGACTGATCGTTGATATTACAAGGGAAAGT
>JADGAB010000230.1 GCA_015232245.1 Magnetococcales bacterium
TTTGGCGCGCTTTTCAAAGGGAATTGCGAAGCAATTCCCGCGCGCGCCCAGCAGGCCGCGAAGCGGCGCCTTTTCAGTCGTGCGTCCCGCATTGCCGCCGGGTCTGAAATCAACATCCCGAAATGGACGCGGTTTAACTCGCACCCCGTTCGGGATGCGTCGTTTTACTGATAGGGGTCCAGGGGGATAATCCTCCTGGTGAGGTCCACCTTCACACTCTGTTCCCGGGGCGGAATCCACTGCAACAGGGCAGAAAAAAGAATCTGTTTGTCGATGGGTTTGGTGATGTGATCGTTCATGCCGCAGGTGCGACTTTTGTCCTGATCCTCCCGCAGGGCGCTGGCGCTCCTGGCCAGTACCGTCAGATCCCGGAAACGGGGATCGCTCCGCACGCGGGTGACGGCGTGACCATCCAGTTCCGGCATCTGGATGAGATGCTGCACGCGCATCGTCAATGACGACTCCTCACCAGAAGAAGGATCACTCCGGGAGTTTCCGGGCAAGCCAACGGTCCACCAGGGCCACGATGCCGAGGATGATCAGCCAGGCCATGAGCATGGAGATCACCACGTGACTGAAATAGTGCGCCCCTTTCATCATCTGGTAGAGCCCCATGATCCAGCCCAGAGCGACTCCCGTTCCCAGTCCGATCCAGCGGGCGCGACCGGCAAACAGGTGAAACAGCATCATGAAGGCAAACCCTCCGGAAGGGTGCCCGGCGGGAAAACACTTGCCGGGTCGCACCCCGGGGAAATCCTCGGGTTGGGCGGCCAATACCGGCACATAAGGCAGTGTGCCCCCGTAGCGGCTCAAGGACCAGGGACAGTGAACATTGCTGATGTTCTTGAGGCCGGAGATCACCCCCGGCACCAGCAGCAAAGCCAGCACCATCAACAGCGGCCCGCGTCCGGGTCGGCCCCGGGTCTGCCACGACCACCCCACCAGGATCAGCAGGGCGATGGCCACCGCCACCACGACCCGTTTGGCGCCGGTATAGAAGATCAGCCGCCAGGTGGGATCATCCTTGTCGATCCACCATTGGCCGCTGGCGACATCGAAGAAAAAATCCTGGATCCACAGATCCGCTCCGCTGTTCTCGGCGACCAGCAGCGTCACGCCTGCCAGAAGTACCACCCACCAGAAACGAACGCGACCGGGTTTCACGGCAGTTTCTTGTCCAGTCCCTTTTTGCGCATGGCGTTGGCGGTCTGATAAAAGGAGATGGCATCCTGCAGCCCCACCGGATCCTCTTTGGAAACCAGCTCCTGACGCTCCTGACCCACCCCCCGGACAAAACGGTAGAAACTCACCTTCTGTTGCGGACTGAGCACGGTCAGACGGTCTTCGGTGATCAGGCCGAGTTTCTGATAGGTGCCGATGAAGGCCCGGCGGGAGTCCGGGGTGGAGCGCAACACGTCCTGACCGAAGAAGCGGCTGGTGTAGCTCCACCCCAGCAGCCCCAGCACCGTGGGGGTGATGTCGATCTGACTGGTCAGCGCCCCTTCCATGCGCGGCGGGACGTGCCGGGGGGCGTGGATCATCAACGGGGTGTGATAGCGGGCCACGGGCAGTTCGGTTTTGCCGGCGCTGCCGGCGCAGTGGTCCGCGGTGATCACGAAGAGGGTGTCGTCGAACCAGGGATGGGATTTGGCCTGGGCGAGAAAATTTCCGATGGCCCAGTCGGTATACTTGACCCCGCCCTGGCGTCCGCCGGGGGAGGGGATGTCGATGCGCCCGGACGGATAGGTGAAGGGACGGTGATTGGAGGTGGTCATCACAAAGAAATAGAAGGGTTTCCCGGCCCCGTAAGCCCGGTCCGCCTCCTGGATGGTCCGCTTGAACAGATCCTCGTCGGCCACCCCCCAGATGTTCTCATGGGTGATTTCATTGGGGTTCAAGGCGGTGCGGTCCACCACGTCGAAACCGTTGTGGCCGTAGAAATAGTTCATGTTGTCGAAATAGCCGTAGCCCCCATAGATGAAACGGGTGTCGTAACCCCGTTCCCGGAACAGAAAACCCGCCGAGAAGAGATCCTCGTTGTCCGGACGTTTCACCTTGCTGCGCCCCGGCGTGGGGGGAACGGAGAGCACCAGACTCTCCATGCCCCGGTCGGTGCGGTTGCCGGTGGCGTAGAGATTGGTGAAGGTCAAGGATTCATGGGCCAGCCGGTCCAGATTCGGGGTGAGTTTTTCCGTGTTGCCGAACAGGGCCATGTATTCGGCGCTCATGGACTCGATGGTCAACTGGACCACGTTGAGCCGTTTTTCCGGTCCCGGATGGGTGATCCGCCGGGTGATGTCCAAGGGATCGGCGTTGACCGGCTGGGCGTGGGGGGAGGTCAGAAGTTCCTTCACCCGGGCGAAGGCGACCTTTTCGTCCCGTTTGCGATAGAAGGTTTCGAACTCCAGTTCGTTGTTGATGAAGGCGGAAAACAGGGAGTAGATGCCGTTCTTGGCCAGTTCCACGTGAAAACGGTTTTTGGAGGTGAACTCTGTCAGGGATTGATCCACCCCCGCAAAAGCCAGCAGCGGGAGCGCCAGGAACCAGGCGGCGTGGCGCAGCCGTTGCCTCAGGGTGGTGATCGCGGCAAAGCTGGATTCAAGCCAGCCCGCCCGGTGAATCCGCCAGCCCGCCAGCAGGGTGACCGCGCCGATGGCCCCGAGCAGGACCGGCACCGGATAGGATTGCCGGATGTTGCCGATCACCTCCTGGGTGTAGACCAGGTAATCCACCGCGATGAAGTTGAAGCGCACCCCGAACTCATCCCAGAAGATCCACTCCGCCACCCCGTCAAAAAGCAGAATGTAGAGGGCGACCAGATAAAACAGATGGAAGAACACCTTGTGGAGGGGGTGGGCGAAGATCCGGTCCGGCAGGAGGGTCAGGTAGAGGACGAACGGAATGGAAAAATAGAGCGCGGCCAGAAAGTCGTAGAACAGGCCGCTTGCCAGCACCAGCAGCCAGCCGAGGGGATTGATCTCCAGGGTGTCGCCGGCCTTGACGGCCAGGACCAGCCGGATGACCAGGGAGATGGCCAGAAACAGCAGGATGAACAGATGCAGCCCGCCAAAGCGCGAGGCCAGAAGACGGAATCCGGAGAAGGAGACGGTCTGGCCTGGAGCGCCGGGGGTGTTCATGGGGCATCCGGAGCGGTGGCGGGTTGTTGTTTCTCCCGATAGTCACACCCTTCCACGGCGCAGAGGTGTTCGGTGCCGAACCGTTTGGTGGTCTTTTCGGTGATGAAGGATGCGTTGCACTTGGGACAGGGGATATTGGCCAGTGGCTTGTTCCACAGGGCCTTTTTGCATTTCGGATAGGCCGAGCAGGCGTAAAAGATCTTGCCGTAACGGGATTTCTTCTCCAGAAAAGTTCCCTTGCCGCACTCCGGACAGGTCACGCCGGTATCCAGGGGTTTGGACAACGGCTGGATGTTGCGGCAGTTGGGATAGCCGGAGCAGGCCAGGTACTTGCCGAACCGTCCCTCCTTGATGAGCATGGGCTGTTCGCATTTGTCGCATTTCTGATCCGACACTTCCGGCAGGGCGACAGGTTTCTCCTCTTCTCCCTCTTTTTTGATGTTCTGGGTGAAGCGGCAGGTGGGATAGTTGGAACAGGCCAGAAAACGACCGAAACGGCCCAGCTTGATGAACAATGGCTGCGAGCACTCCGGACACTGTTGATCCGTGGCCTCGCTGGTGATGTCGGAGCGATTGGTGGTGGACTCCTTTTCGTGGATCCGGGTCTTGAACGGGGTCCAGAAGGAGGTGAGCAGCGGCACCCACGCCTGTTCTCCCCGGGATACCGCGTCCAGATCGTCCTCCAGGTGGGCGGTGAAGTGATAATCCACATATTGTTCGAAATGTTCCACCAGAAACCGGTTGACCACCTCGCCCACATCCTCGGGCATGAACTTGCGGGCTTCGAGTTTCACATAGCCCCGTTCCTGCAGGGTGGACATGGTGGGGGCGTAGGTGGAGGGCCGACCAATGCCATAGCTCTCCAGAATTTTCACCAAAGAGGCCTCGGTATAGCGGGGCGGGGGTTCGGTGAAGTGCTGCAGAGGGGTCAGGGCGGTCATGGACAGAGGATTGCCGATCTCCAGCGGCGGCAGCATGGCATCGGTTTCGTCCTGGTTGCGTTCCTGTTCCGGGGTGGCGTCAAAGCTTTCGCTGTAGATCTCCATGAAGCCGGAAAAGGCCACCGAGGAGCCGTTGGCCCGCATCAGATAGGGGGCCTTGGGATCGTTCACCCCCACCGACAGGGTGGCGGCCACCTGATCGATGCTCGCCGAGGCCATCTGACAGGCCATGGTCCGTTTCCAGATCAGCTCGTAGAGCCGGAAACCCTCCTTGTCCAGATGTTTGCGCACCTTCTCCGGCAGCAGGGCCGGATCCGTGGGCCGGATCGCCTCGTGGGCCTCCTGGGCGTTCTTGGCCGAGGATTTGTATTTCCGGGGGGTCTTGGGGAGATACTCCGCGCCGTAGCGCTCCTTGATGAGATTGCGCATGGCCGCCACCGCCTCGGTGGCCAGCTGCACCGAGTCGGTACGCATGTAGGTGATCAGACCCACCGTCTCCTGGGTGCCGTCCGGAGCGGTGATCTCCACCCCTTCGTAGAGTTTCTGGGCCACCATCATGGTCTGACGGGCCGAAAAGCCCAGCTTCCGGGAGGCCTCCTGCTGCAGCGTCGAGGTGATGAAAGGCGGCGAGGGGTTGCGGGCCACCCGTTTCTTTTCCACATCCGCCACATACAGGGGCTGACCCTCGATGGCGGCCAGGTATTGACGGGCCCGGGCTTCGTCCGGGATGTCGAAACGGTTGAGTTTCTTCCCTTCGGCGCTCACCAGCCGGGCCGCGAAGGGACGGGATTCGCTGCCGGGCAGGGCGCGGATCATCTCGGCGGTGATGCTCCAGTACTCCCGGGTCTTGAAGGCGCGGATCTCGTTTTCCCGTTCGCAGATCAGCCGCAGGGCCACGGACTGCACCCGGCCCGCGGAGAGACCGCGCCGGACTTTTTTCCACAACAGGGGACTCAAATTGAAGCCCACCAGATAATCCAGCGCCCGGCGCGCCTGCTGGGCGTTGACCAGATTCATGTCGATGTCCCGGGGATTGGCCACCGCCTCCAGAATGGCCCGTCGGGTGATCTCATGGAACACCACCCGTTTGCAGGGGATGTCCGCCAGCTCCTTTTTGGAACGCAGCGTCTCCAGCACGTGCCAGGAGATGGCTTCGCCTTCACGATCCGGGTCGGTGGCCAGCAACAGCAGATCCACCCCTTTGGCCGCCTTGGTCAACTCGGTGACATGTCGGGTCGAATCGCTGGAGACCTCGTAGTGCATCCGGAATTCGTTCTCCGGATCCACCGAGCCGTCCTTGGAAGGAAGATCGCGGATGTGACCGTAGGTGGCGGCAACGGCGTAATCCTTGCCGAGAAACTTATGGATCGTCTTGGCCTTGGCCGGAGATTCCACGATAACGAGAGTGGTCATGAATACGGACACAACTATATAAAAGGTGAATGACGGGATTGTTTTAAACCGCAACCATTTTGGGATGCGTAGTTTCACTTGATAGGGGTCCAGGGGGATTATCCCCCTGGTGGGATCCAAG
>JADGAB010000231.1 GCA_015232245.1 Magnetococcales bacterium
GCATAAGTTTTAACCAGGTGATCACGTTTGGCAAGGTGGCGGGATGGACAATGAGGCAGGCAGGATTCTGATTCTGGGAGGGGGGATCTCCGGTCTCTCCCTGGCATGGTTTTTACACCGCCGCGGCCTGCAGGTGACACTGCTGGAAGCCGGCCAGCGCCCCGGAGGGACGATCCGCACCGTAACCGAACAGGGATTCCGGGTGGAACTGGGCCCCAACTCCACCATGCAGAAACCCGGAGAAAAAGAAGACGCCCTGGGTCGGCTGGTGGCGGAGGTGGGTTTGCAGGATCGCCTGATCGAAGCCGATCCCATGGCCGCGAAACGCTATGTGATGCGTCGGGGCCATCTGCGGCCTCTGCCCGGCTCGCCGCCAGAATTCATCCGCTCCCGGCTGTTTTCGTTGCGGGCCAAACTGGGGCTGATGGCCGAACCTTTCATCGGCTGGGTGGAGCACGAGGAGAATATCGCCGGGTTCGTCAAGCGACGCCTGGGAGAGGAGTTTCTGAGTTACGCGGTGGAACCATTCATCTCCGGGGTGTATGCGGGGGACCCCCGGGATCTTTCGGTACAGGCGGCGGTACCGAGAATTTATGCCCTGGAAAAGGGGTGGGGCTCGTTGATTTTCGGCGCCATCATGACGGGTCGGGCGAAAAAGGCCATGGGAGCCCCCCGGGGACGGCTGGTGAGCTTTGACACCGGCATGGAGTTGCTGCCGGCCACCTTGGCCGAAAGGCTGCCTGAAGGGTGCGTACAGTGTGATACCGAGGTGGTCAGCGTCTCCCCCGTGAGCGGGGGAGGATGGAACGTGACCTGGAAAAACTCCCAGGGGAAACAGGGAGTCGAACAGGCGGACAAGGTGGTGCTGGCCATGCCGGCCCACGCGGCGGCCAAGGTGCTGTTCACCACTCTGCCTGTCGCCAGTCGGGTGCTCTCCAGCATCGCCTATGCCCCGATCGCCTCCACCGCTTTCGGATATGCCCGGGAACAGGTGAGTCATCCGTTGGATGGATTCGGCTTTCTGCTGCCCCGCCGGGAACAGATCCGCATGCTGGGGGCGCTGTTCTCCTCGTCGCTGTTTCCGGCCCGGGCGCCGGCAGGCCAGGTTCTGTTGACCACCTTCATCGGCGGGGCCATGGACGCGGATGCTTTGACCATGCCGGAAAACCGCCTGGAAACGTTGGTAAAAAAAGACCTTTCCGCCTGCCTTGGGATCCGGTCCGAACCGGTGTACACCCGCATGACCCGCTATCAGGCGGCCATTCCCCAGTATCATCTTGGCCATCTGGAACGGATCGCGGCGTTGGATCGGGTGCTGGAGGGGTATCCGGGGATTTACACCCGGGCCAACTGGCGGGGCGGGGTGTCGGTGGCCGATTGCGTGTGGAACGCGGAGCGTCTCGCCCGACTCGTCACCGGTGAAGAGAAAGAGATCCCGGAAGGAGAACTGCCCTTATGAGCCGTCTGATCGCCCTGGATACGGAAACCACCGGACTCTCTCCGGCCAAGGGAGACCGGATCGTGGAGATCGGCTGCGTGGAACTGGTACAGATGCGCAAAGGGGAACATCGTCAATGGTTTGTCAATCCGGAAAGGCCGATTCCCGCCGAAGCCACCCGCATTCACGGCATCACCGATGCGCAGGTGGCCGGAGCGCCGGTTTTCAAGGCCATTGCCAGGGAGTTTTTGGATTTCATCGGTTCGGATGGTCTGGTGATTCACAACGCCGCGTTTGATATGGGTTTTTTGAATGCGGAACTGGGGCGGATCAAGTATCCGCTGCTGGATATCGGACGGGTCATCGACACCCTGGCTTTGGCGCGACGGCGTTTTCCGGGGGCCAAGGCGGATCTGGACAGCCTGTGCAAACGGATGAAGGTGGACAACAGCCATCGCAAGCTGCACGGGGCGTTGCTGGATGCGGAGCTTCTGGCGGATCTCTATGTGGCGTTGTCCGGCGGGGCGCAGTTCGCCATGGATTTGGGGGGAGGAGCGCCGGTTGCGACGACCGCCCCGGAGATGACCGGGGAAGACAAGGCGAACGTGTCAATCGCGGCGGCGGCGCGACCGGTACGGAGCTGGCCTCTTTCCCGGGAGGAGGAGGAGGCTCATGAAGCTTTTCTGGAGTTTATGCAGAAGGAGTTCGGTGGGTGTTTGTGGATAAACTGAACTTTTTAAAAAAAGCGTGTGGTCCTGGAAACTCTTCCCACAGGTTAAACCGAAACCATTTCGGGATTCAACAAAGTCCAAGGAGTCGTTCTTCGACCCCATCCGAGAGATGACCCCCCTGGACCGGCAAAGGTTGTTGGGGACCGAATCGGTCCCCGGGTGTCACCCTCCCAGTCCAGGCATGGGAGGCTCGATAGGCCCCATCCAGTGGCCTATGCACAGGCCCAACTGTTTGCCCTCCAGCACGCCGACCCGATAGACGAATCCCTGTTTGATCAATACCGCCTCGGCATAATTGGGAACCGGTTTCCACCAGTACCAGCCCTGTTCTCTGGGTTTTTCGCGTTTCCATTCCATGCTGATTTATCCACATTGAATATAAGGTGATAGCCAACTTTGCTATCTTGCCTTAATTCGCCCGACAATGCCAGAAATCTTGTGGGAATTTTTTGCTTGGAAGGGCTTGACTCTCTCGCGCCATTTTGAAATAGTGGCAACGCGTTTGGTATCCCCATGTCCGCTTCAATCCCATTTTCAATATAAGGTCAAGACTTATATGACTGCCACCGCACACACAGCCGCCCATTCTCATCCACCGGTCTCTGTCCAACCCGAGGAGGAAAGCCGCCGGGATTTCCTGATTCTGGCAACCGGTGCCGTCAGCGCGGTCGGCGTGGCCGGCGCGGCCTGGCCTTTCATCCAGTCCTGGAGTCCCTCGGCGGATGTCCTCTCCCAGGCCACCACCGAAGTGGATGTCAGCGCTTTGGGAAAAGGTCAGATGATCACCGTTCCCTGGCAGGGCAAGCCGGTCTTCATCCTGCACCGCACCGATGATCAGATCGCCTCGGCCAGAAAAGGCGACGCGGAAAAACTTCCGGACCCGGCCATGGACAAGGATCGGGCACAGAAACCCGAATACCTGGTGCTGCTGGCCATCTGCACCCATCTGGGTTGCGTTCCCCAACCCATCGGCAGCGGCAATTTCGGTGGTTTCCTCTGCCCCTGCCATGGCTCCCACTACGATACCTCGGGACGCATCCGCCAGGGCCCCGCCCCCAAGAATCTCGAAGTCCCGCATTATGTGTTCAAGGATGAAAAGATCCTGGTGATCGGCAAGGCGGTCGGCTGATCCGGTGGAACAGGGCATCATGAACAACAGTCATCACCAAAAAGAGATTCATTCAAGGAGACCTCATGGTGTTTAAATCGATCATGGAGTGGGTGGACGCCCGTCTGCCCATCACGGACCTGATCAAAAGTCAGGCCACCGAATACCCAACGCCCAAAAACCTCAATTATTGGTGGAATTTCGGTTCGTTGGCCCTATTCTGCCTCATCATCATGCTGCTCACCGGCCTGTTTCTGGCCATGCACTACAAGCCCGATGCCAACCTGGCCTTCGACGCCGTGGAACACATCATGCGTGATGTGAACTATGGTTGGCTGTTGCGCTATCTGCACGCCAACGGGGCGACCTTCTTCTTCATGACCGTCTACATCCACATTCTCCGGGGCATGTACTACGGCTCCCATCGGGCCCCCCGGGAGATCCTCTGGTGGATCGGCATCATCATCTTCTTCTTGCTGATGGCCACCGCCTTCATGGGCTATGTTCTCCCCTGGGGTCAGATGTCCTACTGGGGCGCCGCGGTCATCACCAACCTGATGAGCGCCATCCCCGTGATCGGTGAGGAGCTGGTCATCTGGATCTGGGGCGGTTTCGCGGTCGGCGATCCCACCCTGAACCGTTTCTTCGCCCTGCACTTCCTGCTGCCTTTTGTGATCTTCGGCGTGGTGATCGTCCACCTGTGGGCCCTGCATGCCGTGCACTCCAACAATCCGGATGGCATCGACATCGACGAACACAAGGACGCCATCCCTTTCCATCCCTACTTCACCGTCAAGGATCTCTACGGAGTCGGGGTGTTTCTCATCGTCTACTGCGCCTTCGTCTTCTTTTTGCCCAACTTCTTCATGGAGCCGGACAACTATATCCCGGCCAATCCCATGCAGACCCCGGCCCACATCGTGCCGGAATGGTACTTCCTGCCCTTCTATGCGGTGTTGCGTTCCATCGACTTTCTGGGCTCCTACAGCAAGCTCGTCGGTGTGATCGCCATGGTGGCGGCCATTGGCATCCTGTTCATTCTGCCCTTCCTGGATCGGTCGCCGGTACGTTCCTTCCGTTATCGTCCTTTGAGCAAACAGCTCTTCTGGATCTTTGTGATCGACTGCTTCCTGCTGGGCTGGGTGGGTTACAATCCGGCGGATGCCACCCGTTTCAATGGCGCGTTGCCTTTGATTGTCGTGGGTCGCACCTGCACGGCCATCTACTTCGGCTATTTTGCCCTGTTGTGGATCATCACCGCCTTTGATATCGAAAAACCCAAACCCGTGCCCAAAAGCCTGTAAAAAGGGGAGCTTGCGAACATGGACTTCTTGAAATTCCTCAAAACCGCAGCCTTGGTGGCAGCGGTGGTTCTTCCCCAGACGGCTTTGGCCTCTTCCGATGGTCCCCCCCTGCCCAGGCAGGATTGGAGCTTTATCGGGATGTTCGGGCAGTTTGATCAGGCGGCCCTGAAACGGGGCGCCCGGGTGACGGTGGAGGTGTGCATGGCCTGTCATTCGGTCAAGTACATCAAGTTCGACACCTTGAAGCAGATTGGTTTCACCGAAGCCGAAGTGATCGCCCTGGCGGAAGCCCAGAGTCACAACAAGAAAGACCGTATGACCAGTCCCATGGATCCTGCGGCTGCCAAGGACAGTTTCGGTGTCACGCCGCCGGACCTCTCCCTGATCACCAAGGCCCGCAAGGGGTATGAAGATTATACCTATGGCCTTTTGACCGGTTATCTCACCGATGCGGACCGGACGTTGGTGCAGAAGGCGATGGAAGATGGGGTTCTGTCGGAAAAAGAGCTGTTGGAGGTCTCTTCGGCCTTGGGGTTGGATGCCCATCATCCCGACAAGGTAAAGGAAGTGTTGACCCGGATTTTGGCCAACGAGAACTTCAACAAGCATTTTCCCGGGCACTTTTTTGCCATGCCTCAGCCTTTGAACGATGGTGCGGTGGCCTATACCGACGGGGTGGAGAACTCGTTGAAGCAGATGTCCCATGATGTCACCACGTTTCTGGCCTGGGCTGCCGAGCCTACCCTGATGGCTCGCAAGGCTTTGGGAATCAAGGTGATGTTGTATCTGTTCGTGTTGACCATTCTGTTCTATGCGGTCAAGCGGCGCATCTGGGCGGATGTGCATCACTGAAAAAGCGTGAGTCTGACTGATCAAAACAAAAAACCCCCGAGCGATCGGGGGTTTTTTGTTTTATGATCCGCGCCAATGTCGGAGGCGATGTTTTGCTTATAGGGGTCCAGGGGGATTATCCCCCTGGTGGGGTCCAGGGGCGAAGCCCTTGGTGGGGTCCAGGG
>JADGAB010000232.1 GCA_015232245.1 Magnetococcales bacterium
TGCATGAGCTGATCGGTTCGGTGGATGGCAAGCGCTATCGGGAGTTTGTGCAGGGATTGACCTTTGAACGGGTGCTGGCCCTGGCCAACCGGCAGTTGTTGCAGATGACCGACCGTTACGGGTTGATTCCGGACCGGGGACAGCCGTTGAATATCCTGCTGGTGGATGACTATCAGGCCGGGGAGATCCGTTCCGCCCGGAATCTCTCCGGCGGCGAGACCTTTCTGGTGAGCCTGGCGTTGGCGTTGGGACTGGCGGGCATGGCCAGTCGCAAGGTGCGGGTGGATTCGTTGTTTCTGGACGAGGGGTTCGGCACCCTGGACGAGGATGCCCTGGAAATTGCCCTGGATACCTTGGCCGGCTTGCGACGGGATGGCAAATTGATCGGGGTGATTTCCCATGTTCCGGCGTTGCGGGAGCGGATCCGCGCCCGCATCCGGGTGACTCCCCGCACCCACGGTCGCAGCGTGTTGAGCGGTCCGGGCTGCGGCGGGGCTACATGAGTGCGTCGATGGCGTGGCACTCCGCTGCGGTGAGCTGGAACGTTCCGATGGCCAGATCCTCCCGCATGTGGATCGGGGAGGTGGTGCCGGTGAGAGGGGTGACGCCGTTCTGGGTGAGATGGCGCAAGAAGATCTGCGCCGGAGTGCGCTGGTACTGACCCGAGAGGGCCTGCACCACGGGGTGTTCCAGAATGTGGGGATTGGCGGTGAGGGTCCAGAAGCTTTGGTAGGAGATGTCCTGGCGTATGCAGAAGGCCCGGATGGTCTGGTCATAACCGGTGGCGGCGTGCAGTCGGTTTTGCACCACGGCGGGTTTGATGCGCGCGGTGTTGTAGAGATGTTCCAGCAGGCGCGGATCGTAGCAGTTGCTGATGCCGATCTGTTTCGCTTTGCCGGATGAGACGAGCTCTTCCAGGGTCTGCCATGCCTCAAGGGTCTGGGCCACGGTGGGCAGAGGGGAGTGGAGCAGCAGACAGTCGAGCCAGGGAGTCTGAAGATTTTTCAGCGATACCTGCAAGGATTGTCGGATCTGTTCCGGCAGTGCCGCGTGGGGGTCGTAGGGGACGCTTTGGGGATCCTGGCCGGGCAGGGGGGTGAACTTGGTTTGCAGATAGAGTTCCTCCCGGGTGGCGATCCCTCGCGCCAGCGATGTGGCGATTCCCTGGCCCACGCCGGCTTCGTGGTAGTGCTTGGGCTGACAGGCGGTATCCACGCCGCGAAAACCGGCGCGCAGCGCCTCTTCCACCAGCGATGCGGTTTGCTCTTTTTTCCAGGCTGTGCCATAGATGATGCTGGGGGTCGGGTTGCGCATGGTCTCTCCTGGTCCTTGATCAAGGTTGGTTGCGGGTCCACACTCTTACTTGGATCGGGAATGCCATGATTGTCAAGACGTTGCGGATTGTCTGTGATCTTTTTGATGCCGTGCCCCACATCGGAGCCCAGCTCGGCACAGAGCGTTACTCCCGGGAGTTTCTCCCCAGACTGCTGGCCATCCGGGAGAGCCTGTCCCAGGGCCCCAACCCGGAGTTCGGCATTCCGGTGGTCGATGCCCTGGAGTGGGGGTTTCATGCTCCGATTCAGCCAATTCTTGATCGGATCATCGACGCCCATGGTTTTGACTGGCGCATTGTCACCGGTCGGCGGCGGCGTTTTCCCGCGCTGGCTCCCGGGCAGCCGGTGCCCAATGAGGTGCTGCACCTGTGGCAGCAGGCGATGGACAGGGCCAGAGTGGTGGATCTGGCCTGAAAGACAAAGGGTTGCAAGATATGTTCTCCGGAAAATCATCAAGGATTGCCAATCCGGTCGCATGGGCGGTTCTGATCGGATTGCTGACAGGATGGATGCATCCGGTTCGGGCGGATGTGGTGTCGGTGGCGGTGGCGGCCAATTTTTCCACCCCCATGAAGGTGATCGTTGCGGAATTCGCCCGGGATACCGGCCATCAGGCGGAACCCTCCTTTGGGGCGACCGGCAAATTGCACACCCAGATCGTGCACGGCGCCCCGTTTGAAATGCTTCTGGCCGCCGATGACGTCACCTGCGGCAAACTGGTCCAGGCCGGATTGGCCATGGAGCAGACCAGACGGACCTATGCCGTTGGCCGACTGGTGCTTTGGTCCTCCAGACCCGGATTCGTGGACGATCGGGGCGAGATCCTGAAGAGCGGGGATTTCCGGCATCTGGCCCTGGCCGCCCCCAGACTGGCCCCCTATGGCGCGGCTGCCATCGAAACCCTGACCGCCCTGGGTTTGGTGGACAAATTGCAATCCAGGTTCGTGCAGGGCGAAAACATCGCCCAGGCCTACCAGTTTATCACTTCTGGCAACGCGGAGCTTGGCTTTGTGGCCCTCTCCCAGGTCATGGTGGATGGGGGGATCCGGGAAGGCTCGGCCTGGATCGTGCCGGAAGCGTCGCATCGGCCATTGCGTCAGGAGGCTGTGATCCTGAAAAGAGGCGAGAACCGTCCCGCCGCCCTGGCCTTTCTGGACTATCTGACCGGCCCCAGGGCGCAAACCGTGCTGCAGGCGTTTGGTTATCGGCTGGAGACAAGGTAGCCGTGCTGGACTCCGCGGATCTGGCGGCCATCGGCCTGACGCTGCAACTGGCGACCCTCACCACGGCGATCCTGCTGGTGATCGGCACTCCCGTCGCCTGGTGGCTGGCCCGCACCCGCTCCCTGTGGAAAGGGGTCGTGAGCGCCCTGGTGGCCATGCCCATCGTGCTGCCCCCCACCGTGCTGGGATTCTATCTCCTCGTGGCCCTCGGTCCCAATGGTCCCCTGGGGGTCATCACACACTCCCTGGGGTTGGGGATTCTTCCCTTCACGTTTGCCGGCCTGGTGTTGGCCTCCACCATTTACTCTCTGCCGTTTGTGGTGCAACCCCTGCAAAACGCCTTCGAGGCCATTGCCGAACAGACCCTGGAGGCTGCCGGAACCTTGCGCGCCTCCCCCTGGGATACCTTTTTCAGCGTGGCATTGCCCATGGCCCGCCCGGGATACCTCACCGCCTGCGTGCTCGGCTTTGCCCATACCATCGGAGAGTTCGGCGTGGTGCTGATGATCGGTGGCAATATCCCGGGTCAAACCCGGGTGGTGTCGGTGCAGATCTATGATCATGTCGAGGCCATGGAGTTCGGACATGCCCATCTGCTCTCCGCGGGCATGCTGATCTTTGCCTTCTTCGTGCTGCTTTTGTTGTACACCTTGAACCCCACCGGACGCCGTTCGTGAATCAACCTCGAGAACCAGGAATCCGGCTGGTTTTCCGGCTGGATCGGCCAGGCTTCCGGCTGGATGTCCGACTGGAGTTGCCAGGCCATGGCGTCACCGTCCTGTTCGGCCCTTCCGGATCGGGCAAGACCACCGTGCTCCGGGCCGTCGCTGGTCTGGAGCATCCTCCTGGCGGCAAGCTTCATGTCCATGGGGTCTGCTGGCAGGATGACGCCAAGGGCCTTTTCCTGCCGGTTCATCAACGTCCGATCGGTTATGTGTTTCAGGATGCGGCCTTGTTCCCTCATCTGGATGTGCGGGGAAATCTGCGATTCGGCCTGCGGCGCGTACCCAGGGACAAGCGCCGTCTCTCCCTGGAACGGGCCATCGATCTGCTGGGCATCGCCCCCCTGATGGCCCGACGTCCGGATACCCTCTCGGGAGGAGAGCGCCAACGGGTCGCCATCGCCCGGGCCCTGGCGGTCAGCCCCGAACTGCTGCTGATGGACGAACCCCTGGCAGCCCTGGATCTGCCCCGAAAACGGGAGATCCTCCCTTTCCTGGAACGCCTCCATGCCGAACTGGCCATCCCCATCCTGTATGTCAGTCACGCCCCGGATGAGGTGGCTCGTCTGGCGCATCATCTGGTGGTGCTCGAAGCCGGCCAGGTGATCGCCAGTGGTCCGCTGAATGAAACCCTGGCGCGCATCGATCTGCCGGTCCGTCTGGGAGAGGAGGCCGGTGTGGTTCTGGAGACGGTGATCGGCGCCCGGGACCTGCCGTGGCATTTGTGTCGCGCCGATTTTCCTGGCGGTGCGTTGTGGATTCGCGATCATGGTCTGTCGGTCGGACAGTCCGCCCGGGTGCGGGTGTTGGCCCGGGATGTCAGTCTGGCCCTGGAACCCCAACGCCAGTCGAGCATTTTGAATCTTCTCTCCGGTCGCGTGACCGCCCTGGCGGACGACATCCATCCGGCCCACGCCCTGGCGCGGGTTGTGGTGGGAGAGGTTCCTTTCGTGGCGCGGATTACCCGACGTTCCGTGGCGGCTTTGGATCTTGCTGTCGGAAAAACGGTTTGGGTGCAGGTCAAATCCGTGGCCTTGATGGAATAGTCTTCTCTGACGGGTTGACGTTCAGTTTAAAGAAAGTTAAAGTGCCTTCCCTGCCAAGTACGGTCAGGGGGGAGTCATCCGGTAATCGATGGATCAAGAGGAGCGATGGATATGGAGTGGTTGCATTCCATTATTTTGGGCATTGTTCAGGGGGTGACCGAGTTTCTGCCGATCAGTTCCTCTGCGCATTTGATTCTGGTTCCGAAGTTGCTGGGTTGGCGAGATCAGGGATTGATATTCGACATTGCCGCCAATACCGGCAGTCTGATTGCCGTGATGGCCTATTTTTGGCACGATGTGGTGACCTACACCGTCGGATTCGTGCGGACATTGCGACCGGGCGGATTCCGGAACAATCCTGAGGGTCACATGGCCTGGGCCTTGGGATGGGCAACCATCCCCATCGGCCTGGCGGGATTGACCTTCAAGCACCACATCGAAACCCTGGCCCGGGACTTGACGGTCATCGGCACCACGGCGATATTTTTTGGTCTGTTGTTGTGGGTGGCGGACCGGCGCGGTCTGCGGACCAGGGGTCTGGATCAATTGACCTGGCGTGATGCGGTTTTGATCGGTGTGGCTCAGATGTTCGCATTGATTCCCGGCACATCACGTTCCGGGGTGACCATGACGGCGGCTCTGTTTTCCGGGTTTTCCCGGGAGGCATCGGCCCGTTTTGCCTTTCTGATGGCCATTCCGGTCGGTGTTCTGGCAGCGGGATTGGAGTTCCGGGATCTGTTCCGTCTCTCTCCCACCCCGTCCGAATGGATGTTCATGGGGTTGGGATTGGTGGTCTCCGGGGTTTCCGCTTTTGCGGTGATCCATTGGCTCATGACCTGGTTGCGTCAGCAAAGCCTGGTTCCGTTCGCGATTTATCGGATTGTGCTAGGTGTGGTGATCTTTGTGCTTGTCTATTCGTAGAAAATAGTGCATGATGGATGTTTAACAACGGGGCCGTAGCTCAGATGGGAGAGCGTCGCGTTCGCAATGCGAAGGTCAGGGGTTCGATCCCCCTCGGCTCCACCAATTAAAGTCATTAAGAAAGTCTCCAAATTAAAGCCGCCTTCCAGGGCGGCTTTTTTGTGTCTGAAAAGTCCAATGTTTCAAAGGAGTTAGCCGACCGAGTTTGAAATTTCTTTTGGTTTCAACCTGGACCCGCGCACACCGAAAACCGCGTTCCCATTCTCTCTCGGCCCGAATTCTCCAAAACCTGTGGACCAGACCCCTTCTGGTCCACAGCCTGAGGACCAGACATTTTTCCTGCAATATC
>JADGAB010000233.1 GCA_015232245.1 Magnetococcales bacterium
CAAAGTCCCAAGGGCTTTGCCCTTGGATCCCACCAGGGGGATAATCCCCCTGGACCCCTATCAAGTAAAACTACGCACCCCAAAATGGTTGCGGTTTAAGTAAAACAACGCATCCCGAAATGGTTGCGATTCAACGCATCACCCGATCCCGAACTTCTCCAGCTTCCGGTAAAACGTGCTGCGACTGATGCCAAGCAGTTTGGCGGCCTTTTTCTTGTGCCATTGAGCCTCTTCCAGGGCGCGCAGCAGGGCGTCTTTCTCGGTTCTGGGTGGCTCCATGGCCATGGGCGCGACAACCGGGGTGATCGGTGCTTCCTCCTCTTGTGACTCCTCTTCGAGCTCCTCGGCGCACAGCTCCGCCGGATCCGCGCATGGACGCTGCACCACCAGATTTTTCGGCAGATGACGAATCCGGATCATGTTCATGCGACAGACCACAAAGGCATGCTCGATGGCGTTTTCCAACTCCCGGATGTTCCCGGGCCAGGGGTACTGACGGAACAGGTCCAACACCCCGTCCTGCACGCCGATGATGTTCTTGTCGTACTTGCTGTTGAATTTCTGAATGAAATGATTGATCAGCAGCGGCAGATCCTCCAGCCGCTTGCGTAGCGGCGGCATGGCGATCTCCACCACATTCAACCGGAAATAGAGATCCTCGCGAAACCGGCCCAGACGGATCTGTTCCGCCAGATCCCGATTGGTGGCGGCCACCACCCGCACATCCACCCGGATGGTGCGTGAATCTCCCACCCGTTCCAGCTCCTTTTCCTGCAACACGCGCAACAGCCGGGTCTGCATGGAGTGGCTGATGTCGCCGATCTCATCCAGAAAGATCGTCCCTCCGGTGGCCGATTCGAACCGTCCGGGCCGATCCCGCACCGCTCCGGTAAAGGCCCCCTTGACGTGACCGAACAGTTCGCTTTCCAGCAGGGTATCCTGCAAAGCCGAACAGTTCACCTTGATCAGCGGACCATGCCCCCGGCGTCCCTTGAAATGCAACGCCTCGGCCACCAGCTCCTTGCCCACCCCGGACTCCCCGGTGATCAGGGTGGTGGTATCCATGTTGGCCAGGGATTCGATCAGGTCATACACCTCCTGCATCCGGGGGCTGGCGCCGATCAGACGATGATAGGTCTGCCGCTTGCTGCGCACATCCTCGGGAAACTCCGCCATGCTGGCCCGGTCCATGATCACCACCACCCCGCCGAAACAGTGTCCCTGATGATCGATCAAAGGGGTGGCCGTGACCCGGATCTCGGTCCGTTCCTCGGGGGAGGGGGCGCAGTTGAGATGGACATTCAACTCCGCCTTTCTGGAGGTCATCACCCGTTGCAGCAGTGCGGCCAGATCCGGCACGCACCCCCCTTTCTGGACAAACAGGGAGTGTCCCAACGCGGAACCGACAAAATGACAGGCCCGCAACGCCGCCGGATTGACCCCGTGGACCATCATCTGCTGATCCACCAGGATCACCCCTTCCCGCACATTGTTCAGCACGGTTTCCAGGGTGTCCCGCAACAGCAGGGCATCGAGCCGTATCGTGGCCAGATGCAGCTGACCGATGATCAATTCCGGCAGATCCTCCCACAGGCAACGGCTTTTCCCCTCCCCTGACTGGGAGGCCCCTCCGGGCATCCAGGTGATCCGCTCCCTGGGGCCAAGGAGCAGCAGCGGCAAGGTCACTCCCAGACGGGCAAACCGCAGGGCGCACTCCTCAGAGGATTTGCCGCCGGCCACCTCCACGACGATCAGACCAACAGGGGTGCGCATGAGCACGACCGGAGCCTCGTCCACCTGGGCCACCCGTTCCAGCCGGGCCACCCCTGTCAGGGCCGCGCTCAGACGCACCTCCAGTGGCGCGCTCACACCTACCAGAAGGACCGCGTAGGCTTGAAACGGAGGATTGGGACGCATCGGAATCATGGGGGACACTCTCCTTGTCGCAGCGCACATCACCAGGAGCGGAAGTCAGCATGGGACACAATGTCCCATTCTGTCCCATTTTGTTCCAATGAAACAGTCCTTGTGTCCCACCCTGGGACAAAAATTAACGCGCATCAATGGGACATGACGGGATTGTTTTATGATTTATCAATATATATCAATGCGGTATATCGTAACAAAGGGTGACTCCCCCATGGCACGCCCCATGCGGATAGTATGGTGAAGGAAACACAAAAACCGGGGTCGCAAACCCGATACGATACTCTCGAAGTCTGACCTGGCAAGGAGAACGACCATGAACACCACCCAGAAAATCGCTCTGACCCTTCCGGTCATGGCAATCGCAGCCGCGCTGGCCATGACCACCTTTGGTGACCGCACCGCAGGCAAAGTCGATAACGCCATGTCCATGGCCGCCATGGAGGGTGATCTGGCCAAGGTGCAAACCCTGCTCAAACAGGGGACGAGCGTGGAAACCCAGGGCAATCTGAAAATCACCCCATTGGCCTGGGCCGCGGAGAACGGACACGCCGCCGTGGTCAAAACCCTGCTGGAGGCCGGGGCCAACGTCAATGTGGTGGATCCTGCCGGGTTCACCCCTTTGAGCCTGGCGGCCCGCTGGAATGATGGCAACATCGTGCAGATGCTGCTCGATGCCGGGGCCGATCCCAACATCGCCACCCGCTCGGGACAAAACGCCCTCTTCGGGCCAGCCCAGTACGGCTATGCCGACATTCTCAAACGGCTCATCGAACGGGGCGCGAATGTCAACGCCATCGACAAACGGGGCGACAGCCCGATGATCATCGCCGCCAAGCGGGGGCATGAACAGATCGTGACCGCTCTGCTGGACGCGGGGGCCACCCCCAATCTGCAGAACAAACAGGGCTACTCCCCGCTGATGATCGCGGCGGAATCGGGACACGAGTCCATCGTCGCCGCTCTGCTGGAGCGGGGGGCCAATCAGGGCTTCCGGCATGAATGCGGCTGCACCGCACTGCTGGCCGCCGCGGAAAAAGGGTACTCCGGCATCGTCCGGCTGCTGCTGGACCACGGGGCCGACATCAATGCCGTCAACAACGAAGGCTCCTCGGCTTTGATGTTCGCCGTTCGCTACAACTTTCTGGATACCGCCAAACTGCTCATGGAGCGGGGCATCAAGACCTCTCTGGTGGATCAGAACGGCAAAACCGCCAAGGACTATCTGCGCAAGGGAGCCAGCACCGCCTTGAACAGACTGCTGAATCCGGGCAGTAACGCATGACGCAAAGGGCTTGAACCAAGTCCGGGGGCCAGGCGGATCCGCAAAGCCTGCAGCCCCCGGCCAACCGGGGTGATCCAGAAGGCCGCCATGAACGCCATCCTGCCCTGTCCGCTTGTGGCATTGCTTCTGTGGCTGACGTTAACAACTTCAGGTCAGGCTCAGCCCTTTCCTGAAAAAGACGAGTCATGCCTGCGTTGTCACGGCATGGCCACCCTGGCCTATCTGGACAGCGCCACCGGCGGTCTGAAAAATCTGGCCATCGATGTGCAAGCCATGAAGGTGTCCGACCATCGGAAACTCGCCTGTCGGGAGTGTCACGCCGCCGGTTTCGAGGCCTATCCCCATTTTCCCGAGGCCCTGCGCCAACGAATGGAGTGTCTGGACTGTCACAAACAGAAAAACGGTTTTCCGGGCGAATGGTTTCAATCCATTGAGCGGAGTTTCGTCCGCAGTGTTCATTATCAGGCCATGCCTGAGAAATTCACCTGTTTTTCCTGTCACGACGCCCACAATTTCCGTTCCCTCTCCGGCCAGGCCAAAGAGCCCCATCTGACCGGGGTGGTGGCCCGTGGCAACGGGAGTTGCCGGCGCTGTCACGACGCGCCGGAGGGGATTCTCGGCAAGACCGGTCGGCTGTTCTACTCCCTCAAGGAGACCCACGCCTGGCTGCCGGAACCGGAACGCCACTGGAGCAAGGTGCGTTGCATCGAATGCCATACCCGTGGGGAGAACAATCAGGATCATCACATTCTTGGCCGAGAGTACGCGGTGAAAAGCTGTGTGGCCTGCCACAGCCGCAACTCGCTGCTGGTCGCCAGGCTCTATCGTTACCGCAGCCAGCAGGAACAGCGGACCGCCGGATTTCTCCATTCGGTGGTGATGAACGACGCCTACGTCATCGGCATGACCCGCAACCCGTGGCTGGACTGGGGGGCCATCGGTCTGGTGGTGCTGGCCATCCTGGGTGTCGGCGCCCACGGCGCGGCCCGTTGTCTGCTCGGAAGGAGTCGTTCCCATGAAAACCACCATTGAACTCTATCCGGTCTGGCTGCGGATCTGGCACTTCAGCAACGCCCTGTCGTTTCTGATGCTCGTCATCACCGGAATCAGCCTGCACTGGGCCGCCCCCGGGGCCGTGCTGATTCCCTTCGACCTCGCCCGGGTGCTGCACAACTTGTTCGGCATCCTGCTGACCTGCGGCTGGATCGTCTTTGTCACCGGCAATCTGGCCACCGGCAACGGGATCCACTACCGCCCGCGTCTTTCCGGACTGTTTGACCGGCTGCTGACCCAGGCGCTCTTTTACGGAATCGGCATCTTCCGGGGGGGCCATCACCCCTTTCCGGCCACCCGGCAGGCCAAATTCAACCCCCTGCAGCAGCTCACCTATCTGGGGGTGATGTTCGGAGCCATGCCGATGCTGATCCTGTCGGGTCTGGCCTTCTTCTTTCACGACTGGACCCCGGAGCAGTTCCTGGGGTGGGACGGACTCTGGATCGCGGCGGTGTTGCACTACGTGATCGGTGTGTTTCTGGTGGTTTTCCTGATCGGACACCTCTATCTGGCCACCGCCGGGGAGACGGTTTCCGGCGAGTTCAAGAAAATGGTCTTCGGCTCAACCCTCACGGAGGAACAACCATGAACGCCCTGTGGATCCGCCAATCCCGTCATGTCAAACGGATCGCCCTCATCCTGGGAGTGGGAACCGCCATCGGCGTGGTGCGCTGGTTCTACCCGGGTCTTCTGGAGAGCTACATCGGCGTCACGAACGCACCGTTGACCTATGCCAACAGCGTGGAGTTGAGCCCGCGGGAGTTCGACTCCCTGGCGGATGCTCTCACCCGGGAATACCGTCAGCAGCGGGCCATGGCCCAGACCACCGGGGAGAGCGTGCCCTTTGCCCGGAGGCTCAAGGTCAACCTGCTGATGAAGACCAACTCCTTTGCCAAGGCCGCGCCCTATCCGCACATTCAGTATTTCCGCAAGGCCGGCATTCTCCAGTACAAGGGTCCGGAGACCTGTCTGACCTGTCACGCCACCCTCAAGGTCACGGATGAGCATGGACAGATCCGCGAGGTGGATACCATGCGGGATCTGGTGGATTCGGTCCATTTCAAGTTTCAGAGCAGCGCCGCCGGCATGTCCACCTACGGTTTCGACGGTCGCCAGGTCAACAGCGCCGGCAACCGGACCATTCCGGTGGGCAAGATCGACCGGGCCTGCGGGGTGCCCGGCTCCTTCACCTGGACCGGCTGGGCGGAGTTGATCAAGACCAAACCGGAACACGCCAACGGCGCGGTGGAGCTCCGCAGCGAAGGGTGCGGGCAATGTCACATCGGCGGCGGCTATCATCCGGCCACCGAAAAGATGCTCCCCCT
>JADGAB010000234.1 GCA_015232245.1 Magnetococcales bacterium
ATCATTCGCGCCATGAACGATCCGGGTCGGGTCTACTGGTTCGAGACCCGCAACCGGGGGATTTTTCTCTCCGCCGCCCCTCTGGAGACCGGTCCCATTCTGCGCGGTCTGTTGTATCCCCGCACCCGCTGCGCGATTTTCACCTCCGCCACCCTCACCTCCGGTCCCGGTCCCGGGGGGTTCGCCTATTACATGGAACAGATGGGCCTGCTTCCCGAGGATGTCCATGTGTGCCAACTCCCGCCGGTGTTCGATTACGGTGCCAAAACCCTGCTTTATCTGCCCCGTCATCTGCCGGATCCCCAGGATCCGGGTTTTTCCCAGGCCGTGGTGAACGAGATCCTGGCGTTGCTCACCATCAGCGCGGGACGGGCCCTTTGCCTGTTCACCAGTTTCCGCATGCTGGAGATCACCCGGAGCGGACTGGAGGGACGGATTCCCTATCGGGTGCTGGCCCAGGGCGAGGCGGCCAAGGGGGCGCTGCTGGAGATGTTCAAACAGGAGACATCCTCGGTGCTGCTCGGGGTGGCCAGTTTCTGGGAAGGGGTGGATGTGCCGGGAGAGACCCTCTCTTTGGTGGTGGTGGACCGCCTGCCCTTTGCCTCTCCGGGGGAACCCATGGTGGCGGCCCGGCAACGTTTCATGCAGGTCAATGGACGCAACTCCTTTCGGGAGATGTCCTTGCCCCAGGCGATCCTTTCCCTGAAACAGGGGTTGGGCCGCCTGCTGCGCACCACGGAGGATCGGGGGGTGATGGCGGTGCTGGATACCCGTTTGACCGGCAAATGGTATGGTCGGCAGTTTTTGAACGGTCTGCCGGAGGCTCCGGTGACTCATGATCTGGAGGCGGTACGCCGATTTTTCGCATGAAGATCCTGGCGATGGATACCTCGTTCACCCGGGGAGGGGTGGCGCTGCTGGATGGGGAAAGGCCGGTGGCGGTGGCGGATTTCGCGGGAGCGGAGGGACATGTGGCCCTGCTGCCCCGGACTCTGGATGGATTGCTGCGAGAGTCCGGCTGGAGGCTTGGGGATGTGGAACGGATCGGGGTGACTTTGGGTCCGGGCACCTTTTCCGGCGCCCGCATCGCTTTGGGGTTGGCCAAGGGGATTCATGTGGCTCTGGGTACGCCCGTGGCCGGGTTTTCCACACTGGAGGTGGTGGCCGCGGGATCGGGGGTGACAGGGGATGTGGCGGCAATTCTCGACGCCCGTCGCGGGGAGGTGTATGCTGCCATTTTCAGTATTGATGGAAATCGGCCACCTGAAATGTTGCTGGCTCCGGGCGTCTGGGAACCGGAACGGCTGATGGAGGATCTCAAAGGATGGCGACACCGTACCGGAGCCGGTTTTTTTCTCACCGGCGATGGTCTGGGGGTGTATGGGGAACGGTTTCAGCCACTGCTTGACCAGGAATGCCGTCCGGTGGAATCCTCTGTGTGGCCGTTGGATGTGGTTTTGCTGGGCAGGCTGACCGCTCGACTGGCAGGAGGAGCCTGGCCTCTGGTGGAGGCGCTGGAGCCTTTGTATATCCGTCGGGCGGACGCGAAAGAGCTTTGAAAGAGGGGGCGCATGATTCGTTCCTTGTCCATGGATGCCGCTTTGGCGCGGGAGGTGGCCCTGCTGGAAGAGGAGATCTCCCCTTCGCCCTGGAGCGCCGAGATGATCCTCGAAGAGGGGCGGCTCGGAGGATGGATGACGGTGTTGGTCTCCGGCGAGAGCACCCTGGCGGGATATGGTGTGGCCCGTCCGTTGTTCGACGAGTGGCATCTGTTGACGCTGGGGGTGGCCCCCCGTTTCCGCCGGCAGGGATTGGGGCGGCGTCTGGTGGAGGAGTTGGCGGGGGTGGCGCAGGCCAGGCAGGGGCGCTGTGTGGTGCTGGAGGTGCGGGTTTCCAATGTTTCCGCGCGACTTTTGTATCAGAATACCGGATTTGTCACGGTGGGAGTGCGGCATGGCTATTATCGGGATGGGCCGTACGGGCCGGAGGATGCCTTGGTGATGTGTCGGTTCATGAATGGCCATAGGGCCAGCGAGGGGAGCTAAAAAATTTTTCTTGCTTGACAAATTTTAAATTATAGAGCACTGTTGTTGCTATAGGGAGATTTTCCCAACACGCTGACTCCAACCAGGGATGACGCCCATGCTTGTCAAAGACGTGATGACCCGTGACGTGCGTACTGCCAAAAAGGAAGATTCCGTCCGTTCTGTGGCTGCGGTTATCTGTACCAACAAAATCAGCGGTCTGCCCGTGGTGGAGGAGGGCAACAAGCTGGTGGGTCTCATCTCCGAAAAAGACATCCTCAATTGCCTGCTGCCCGGCTATCGCACCTTCCTGCAAGGCCCGCTCAAACAGGGTGACTTCGAAGCCATGGAAGAGTCCTATCAGGGGATTCTCTCCAAGCGGGTGGAAGATTTGATGACCCATCGGGTCTTCTCCGTCTCGCCCAACGATCCGTTATTGTTGGCCGCATCCCAGATGGACCTGCACCGCTTCCGGCGCATCCCGGTGGTGGAAGACGGCGATCATCTTGTGGGCATCATCAGTCTGGGAGACATCCACAAGGCCATCTTCAAGCACGAACTGGCCCGGTAGGAATCGACTGCCCGACCGGGGATCCCTGGCCGGAAGTGTCTTGTGAAAAGGAGTTCCTGGATGCAGCGTTTTGTGTTGGTCGCCGGACCGTCGTGCGTGGGCAAGGGCCCTTTGATCCGTGGCATGCGGATGTTCTATCCCGAGTTGATGTCCCGTTTCAAGCAGTTGGTTCTGTTCAATGATCGTCCTCCCCGCCCGGGCGAGGAGGAAGGGGTGGATTGTTACTTCCGGCCCCGGGGAGAGATCGAAGCCATGCGGGGCAAGGATGGCTATATCGTCGCCGATGTCCGGGGGGAACTCCAGGCGCTGGAAGTGGCCCAGATTCAACGCATCCTCGACGCCGGCAGAATTCCTTTCTTCGAAGGCAACCCGTTTCTTCCCGGTCGTTTGCGGGAGGTGGGGCTGTTGGATCAATATCCGGCGGTCTCGATCTTTCTGTCGCCTTTGTCCCGGGAGGAGATTCTCTATCTGAAATCCCTGCCCATCGGTGTGGATCTCAACAAGTTCGTCTCCGAGGTGCAACGCCGCAAGCTTTTGCATCGGGCGGGTCGGCAGAAGATGCATTTGTCCCTCAAGGATCTGGAGGAGATCGAGAAACGTTGCTCCAGCGCCTTGACGGAGATGCGTGAAGCCTGGAAATTCGATCATGTCATCGCCCTCCACGACGGCGAGGGGAACGACAACTGGGATGCCCATTACTATCCCATCGGCAGCGCCCGCAAGGCCATGCTGGCCTTTGCCTCGGTGTTGCGGGGCGATGACCCTCTGGCGGGCATGGATGAATCGTGGAGCGAGGATCTGCTCCCTTAAAGACAAGCAAGGATGGGTTGATAAAGATGGGCACGGAGATTGAACGCCGTTTCCTGGTGAAAGGGGACGGCTGGCGGGGTCTGGGGCAGGGGGTGGATTTCCAGCAGGGATTTCTCTCCACGGTCAAGGAACGGGTGGTAAGAGTGCGGATTGCCGGCGAAAAGGCCACCTTGACCATCAAGGGAGTCTCCGAAGGTTATTCCCGTCTGGAGTTCGAATACGCGATCCCCAAGGCCGATGCCCAGGTGCTGCTGAACACTCTCTGCGAACGCCCCTGGATCGAGAAAACCCGGCATCGCATCCCGGTGGGGGAACTGGTCTGGGAGGTGGATGAGTTCCGGGGCGCCAATCAGGGTCTGATCATGGCCGAGGTGGAACTCCTCGACGAAAATCAATTCGTGGAACTGCCAGCCTGGGTGGGCCGGGAAGTCTCCACCGATCCCCGTTTCTTCAACGCCAATCTGGTGCACAGCCCATTCTCCCTGTGGGGAGCGGGAATCACTGCGGATTGATGCGGTTCGTTTGCTCGGGAGTCTTGGCGCCGTGGCCGTTTATGCCATTGGGGATGTGCATGGCTGTTTGCCCCAGTTGTTGGAGTTGCTGGAAGCCATCCGTTTTCGTCCTGCCCGGGACCGGTTGTGGTTTGTGGGGGATATCATCAACCGGGGGCCCGACTCCCTGGGAACGCTGCGCTTCGTGCGGGACCTGGGAGACCGGGCCGTCACTCTGATGGGCAATCATGAATTGCGCGCGATCAGCGGCTTAAGCGGGCACGGGGATCGGGCCTTTGCCAATCAGATGGGGTTTTTTGCCCAGGCCCCGGATCTTCCGGAAATCCATCAGTGGCTGCGGGGCCTGCCCCTCATGCATCACGATGCCGGATTGGGCGCGATGATGGTCCATGCCGGTTTCTTTCCGGGCTGGTCTTTTCATCGGGCCCGGGAGCTTGCGGATCGTCTGCAGGAGATCTTGCGGGATGACCGGCGCATTTCCACTCTTTTTTCTTCAGCCTCCTCTTCCCTTCCCGATCTGGAACCCGTTGTCACCGAGGAGATGGCCTCTCTCCATTTTGCCCTGGCGGTCATGACCCGCATGCGCATCTGTCAGCCGGATGGCCGTGTGGTCTGGTCGATTCCCGGCGAGAAAAGCGGCATGGCCTTCCGTCTGGAACCGGATTCCCCCTATCGTCCCTGGTATGAACTCCTCGACTGGCCGGGAGAGGAACGGGTGGTCTACGGCCACTGGGCGGTGGCGGGTCTGAGCCTCAATGGCCGCTTCAAGGGGCTCGATTCCGGTTGCGTCTACGGCGGTCGTCTGTCGGCCATCCGGTTGGACCACCCGGAGACACCCGTGACCCAGGTGACCTGTCCCTGCTACGTCGCGCCGGAATGATCTGCTTGGCTTGTCGGATTCAATCTGTTATCTTCATCAGCGCCTGTTCGGAGGCTTCGGCGTAAACAGCCCAGGCTTCGGTGATCAGGGCTTCCGCCTGATCCCGCAATGCGTCGGGGAGGGCTTCCGGATTGGGGGTGTCCACCCCCATGGCACCGGATCCGTCGGTGCGGGCACGGAATTCCAGTATCAGCCCGGTGGGACGGTGAATGGCGCGACGCTGTTCCGGCATGGCGATCCAGTCGGTATGCATGGTGGTCAACTGGCCTATGGAGCGGGTGAGTGATGGATGCGTTGGAGTCGGTCAAGAAACATCTCGCCAGTATTGGTTTTTTCCGCGACTTCACCGCCGCCGAAATGTCTCATGTCTACCATAACGGTTTTTTCAAGATCTGCCAACCCGGCGAGTACCTCATCCATGAAGGGGGGGTGGATCGCACTCTGTTTGTGCTGATCACCGGCATGGTCGAAGTGACCCGGTCCGGAACTTCCAGTCTGCAACGGGTTCTGGCCACCCTGGGGGCCGGCAGCATCTTCGGCGAGATCGCTTTTGTGGCCCGTCAGGTCCGTTCCACCAACGTCATCGCCCGGGAGGAGAGCCTGGTTTTCCAGTTGGAGGAGAAACACTTCTCCGGCCTGCCCGCAGAGATGAAGGTGAAAATCCAGCAGCAGGCGGTCAAGCTGCTGATGGATCGGTTGGAGGCGGTCAAAAAGGTGACTGGCTACGAGGGACCGGTGGGGCAGGGCGAATTCTCTCCTCCTTAGCTTCTTAAACCGCAACCATTT
>JADGAB010000235.1 GCA_015232245.1 Magnetococcales bacterium
TGGTGATGGAAAGAGACTCCGAGCCATCGGTATCGGTGAGCATGGCCGAGAGATTCAGCGGAATCGTTTGATCCTCACTGCCTGCGGCATCCTGCAGCACCAGGGTGGGGATGTCGGCCTCCGGGGCCAGGGAGACGGTGAGAGTACCCGATTGGCTGGCGGTGCCGCCTGCGGCCTCGGTGGAGGTGGCGGTTATCGAGAGGGTGAAATCCTGATCGCTGTTGGCCGGCGGATGGAGGGAGAGACCCTGCAACTGCTCGGAGGTGAGAGACCAGGTGCCATCGTGGTTGTCGATGCCCGCCGAAAGGGTCGCGCCTGTGGGTACCCCGGCGATGGTGATGGAAAGAGACTCCGAGCCATCGGTATCGGTGAGCATGGCCGAGAGATTCAGCGGAATCGTTTGATCCTCATTGCCTGCGGCATCCTGCAGCGCCAGGGTGGGGATGTCGGCCACGGCATCCACGGTCACGTGCAACACTTGGGTGGAGGTTGCGGTTTCTCCAGTGGCGGATTCCGTGGTCACGGTACGCACTGTCAGTGCAAAATCTTCATCCGAGTTGGCTGGCGGGGTCAAGACCAGATCCTGCAAGGCGTCTCCGCGCAACGCCCAGCGACCATCCCCCAGATCTTCCCCGGCGGAGAGGACCGATCCCGAAGGAACCCCCTCAATGTATACGGTCAAGGATTCCCCCGCATCCCCCTGGGTCACTTCGATCCGCAGTGGAATTCCCTGATCCTCCAGCCCTGCCGCATCCGTGACCGCCAGGGTCGCCCCGTCCGCCCGGATCGGATGGATTACCTCGATGTTTCCTGGATCGGGTGCGCGTTCGGTCTCGACCGGTACGGTCTCCCTGGGTTGGGAACTCTCCGGGGTGACAGGCGGTTCGGCAATGACCGGTGCGACGGTCACTACCGGGGGAGGCGGATTGACTTCGACCGTGGGTGGACTCTCCGCCCGTGACGTGACCGGATGGGACTCCCCGGCCTCGGGAGCCTCGGGAGGGGCGGCCCGACCGGGGGTTCCGGCATCCGGAGGGCTCGCCGACGCCAGTGGCAGAATGGTCGCCTCGCCACTCCCTTCAACAGAGAACTCATTTCCGGATGGCCTGCTCTCCGGAGGTGCTGTTGGCTGGACATTTTCTGAAGCTATACTTTGGTTTTCGCTGTCCATGTCAATGGATGTGGCAATGGTGTGTTCCACTTCCGTGCGACTGCCCATCTGCACACTGCCCATCACCACAAGTTGATCGGTGATCTGTTGGGACTCCGCGTTGCGGTTCTCCTCGGCGGAAAGATCCACGCTTTTGACGTGCTGCAGCACCGTCATGTCGTCCAGATTCTGACGATCCTCCTCGATTCCGCTCGAATCCGTTCCACCAATAGTCACACGATCCTCGGACATGGCCGCACCTGTTTGTTAACGTAATGTTAAATTTGATGGTCTTGCTATGCTATAAATGTATGTTAATTTTTCTTGCTTTGCCAGAAAAAAAGGGTATTCTCTAGCAAAGGTGATACCAGAATGCCGTGCATGGCCGGTTTCCGGGTGGCCAGCGTATCCATTCTACCAAAGAACATAGAATCAATGAAAAGAAACAATCTTTTCTATGGAGTTGGCTGGCCACAAGAGTTGCTGCCGTCCAGACTTATTGGCC
Organism: Magnetococcales bacterium; assembly: GCA_015232245.1. Classification (GTDB taxonomy): domain Bacteria; phylum Pseudomonadota; class Magnetococcia; order Magnetococcales; family Magnetaquicoccaceae; genus Magnetaquiglobus. The sequence continues at coordinate 1,656 of JADGAB010000235.1, forward strand.
GCAGCATGTTCGATCTGGTTCTCACCTCCACAGTGCTCAATCTTCTGGCTCTGGCTCTGCCATTGACCATGCTGCAGATCTATGACCGGATCATTCTCTTCGAGGCGGTCACCACCCTGGGATTGTTGACCACCGGGGTGGTGATCGCCATGCTGCTGGAAGCGATTCTGAAAATGGTCCGATCCTATGTGGGCAGTTGGCTCGGGGCCCGTTTCGAACATCTGGCCGGTTGCACCGCCATTTACCGGTTGCTCTCCTCCAGTTTGGCAAACACCGAACTCCAGGGATCCGGGATTCATCTGGAGCGGATCAACGGTATCGCCACCCTCAAGGATTTCTATGCCGGACAGGCGGTGCTTACCTTATTGGATCTCCCTTTCGCGGTTCTGTTCCTGGCGCTGATCTATTATCTGGCCGGTTGGCTGGTATGGATACCGCTGGTGATTTTCGGCATGTTCATCGCCGGATCGTTTCTGATCAGTCGCTGGCTTTACGCGGCGGTGCAACAGCGCACCCTGTGGGAAGACCGGCGTATCGATTTTCTCATCGAGGTCTTGAACGGCGTCCATTCCATCAAGGCCATGGCCATGGAGGCCATGATGCTGCGCCGCTACGAACGGCTGCAGGAGAGCTGTTCGAATGTCTCCCAAAAGGTCGGACTGCTGGGGGTGACATCGGGCAATCTCGGGATGCTTTTTTCCCAGCTCAACATGGTGGCAGTGGTGGGGGTGGGCTGTTCTTTGGTGATCGATCATCAACTCACCATTGGCGGTTTGGCGGCCTGCAGCATGCTCTCCGGACAGGCGATCCAACCACTTCAGCGCGCTTTTGGCATTTGGGCCAGATTCCAATCCATTCGGGTGACCCGGGACCGGCTCTCTTTGCTGTTCGATCTGCCTGCGGAGGCGGAGGGGGAGAGTCCCGTCATGGAGTTCCTCGATGGCGCTCTGGAAATGCGGGATGTCAGTTACCGTTTCTCTCCGGACAAGCCGCCTATCCTGGCAAACATCAACCTCTCCGTGGCCCCGGGCGAAACCATTGCCATCTCCGGGGGTAACGGCAGCGGCAAGACCACCCTGTTGTGGCTCATGCAGGGTGCGTTGCGCCCCTCTTCGGGCGCGGTGCTGCTGGATGGTCGGGAGATCGCCCGCTTCGACCCGGCCAGCGTCCGCTCCAGAATCGCCTATCTGCCTCAATCCGGAATCCTTTTCAAGGGTTCCATCATGGACAATCTCACCATGTTCCGTCCCTGGAAATCCCGGGATGCCGAGGCCATCTCCCAGAGGCTTGGCTTAAGCGATTTCATCACCAAGATGCCCAACGGTTTCGAAACCCTGGTGGATGACGGCGCCGCAGAAATCCTGCCCCAGGGGATCAAACAGCGCATCGCCGTGGCCCGCGCCCTTCTCGACAATCCAAAACTGGTGCTCTTTGACGAGGCCAATACCTCCATCGACAGTCGGGGGGACGAGGAACTCAAACAGGAGTTGATGCGTTTTCATGGTCAGGTGACTTTGATTCTGGTCAGTCATCGCCCTTCGCTGGTGGCGCTGGCGGATCGAATCTTCAAACTGGAAGATGGCAGATTGATCCCTCAGGAGAAAAAAGAGGCCAGACCTCCGTCCCCTTCTCAACCCAAACCGGTGGAGCCGATCCCCGCCATCGTGTCCCGGGATGTTCCCGCACCGGCCTTGCCCACCCCCGTCGCGGACCCGATTGAGATGACCACCAACGAACCCAAACCACTGCCATTGACCTTGACCAGAGCAGGTGGGGTTGCCCCGGTCAGCATTACTGCGGTCCACGTCACCGCTGTCACGCCGCCGTCATCAAAGGATGTCGTCTCGCCGGAGAGTCCCGGAAGCACCATTGCGCCGCCCCTGTCTCCAGAGACGTCTGCCCTTTTGGCTTCGGGCAAACAGATCGATCTGCATTTGGAGATCGGTAAACCGGTTCTTCCGGTCGGGAATCCCGCGCCATGATGAAACAACCCCAGGAGTCCCTGGTGGACTATCCCCAGGCCAGCGGCATCCTGGAGGAGGTTGCCCGGCTGTCGGATTTCGGGGCCTGCCTGGTGCCACTGCTGCATGCCGTGGGCTATCGGGGGGATCTGCGCCATGTGGCCGAAGCGTTGCCCCACTTCGCCGAATCTTTGGATCTTACCGGTCTGCGGAATGTCATGGCCAATCTCACCTTCCAGAGTCATGAACTGCCTCTGCGACTCGATGCCATCGATCCCAGACTGCTGCCCTGTCTGTTCGTGCCGGAGAAGCGGGGGGCGATGGTGGTTTACGAACAGCTCGATGAGGTGTTGCTGATCTTCGATGGCGAGGTGGGCGCGGTGGGACGGATCCCGCCGATGAATCTGGCGGGATCCGCCTTTTTCTTCAATAAATTCGACTATGAACTCATGGCCTTGGAACAGAGTCGTCTGGGCTGGTTGCGCATGGTCTCCAATCGGTTCCGGCGCTATTTCTATTTTGTGGTGGGACTCACCATTGCCATAACTGTGCTCCAGGTGGCCCCACCCCTTTATACCATGGCGGTCTATGACCGGGTGATCGGTACCCACTCCATGCAGACGCTGGCCTTTCTGGTGATCGGTGTGCTGCTCGCTTTGGGATTCGACTGGTTGTTGCGCATCATGCGGGCCCGCATCCTGATGCACGTGGGGGCGCATATGGACAGCATCGTCAGCAGCGCCATCTTTTTGCGGATTCTCTCTTTGGTACCCTCCTACACCGAACGGGCTCCCATCGGTTCCCAGGTGGCTAGGGTCAAGGATTTCGATACCGTGCGAGAGTTCTTCACCGGACCTCTGGCCCTGGTTTTTCTGGAGATGCCCTTTACCCTGATTTTTCTGGTGGTCATGGCCACCTTTGCCGGATCCCTGGCCTTCATTCCCGGCATCACGGCTTTGCTGTTCGTGGTGTTGTGGTTCGTGATGAGCCCTCTGGTGGAAAACGAAGGGGCCAAGGCCAGGCGCACCCGGGCCAGACAGCAGGAGTTCACCGTTGAACTGCTCAACAAGATCCGCGCCATCAAGTATCTTGGCGCCGAGGAGATGTGGTTCGACCGCTATCGGGAGCTTTCGGCTGAGGCGTCCATGCAGAACTTCCGCTCCTCCCTGATCACCGCCTCGGTCAACACCGTGGCGCAGCTTCTGGTGATCGGCTCGGGTCTGATTACCGTAAGCGTGGGGGTGTTGCGGGTGCTGGCCGCAGAGATGACCGTGGGCGGACTGGTGGCCTCGATGATACTGGTCTGGCGGGTTCTTTCTCCCTTGCAGAGCATCTTCTTCGCCATGACCCGCATGGAACAGATCCGCTCAAGCGTCAAGCAGATCGACGGCCTGATGAACGTCAAACCCGAATTCGAAGCCTATGCCCCCATCGAACCCATCAAGACCTTCGCGGGCGCCATCAGTTTCGTGCGGGTCAGTCTGCGCTACACCAACGAGGCCGAACCCGCCCTCATGGGGGTGAGCTTCGAGGTGCAACCCGGCGAGGTGGTGGTGATCGTCGGCAGCAACGGTTCCGGCAAATCCACGATCATCAAGCTGATCGCCGGTCTCTATTTGCCCCAGGCCGGCAGCATTCGCATCGACGGTCAGGACATCCGGCAGATGAATCCCATCGAGTTGCGGCATGCGGTGGCCTATGTGCCGCAACGCTGCGATCTTTATCACGGCACCATTGCCCAGAATCTCCGTCTGGCCCACGCCACGGCAAGCAAAGAGGATCTGGAAGCGGCTTGCCGTCTGGCCGGGGTTCTGGAGGATATCCGTCTTTTGCCAAGGGGCTTTGACACCCGCATCGGCGATGCGGACGCGGGTCAACTCTCCTCCAGCATGGTGCAGAAGCTCTCCCTGGCCCGCGCCTA
>JADGAB010000236.1 GCA_015232245.1 Magnetococcales bacterium
TTTCTGGGATTGGCGGTGGTCACCCTGCCGGTGGTGGTGCTGGGGATTCTGCAATGGGGCATCACCTGGGACGCGGCCCACCCACTGATCATCTACGGCATTCTGCAACTGGTGGATGGCAATCTGGTGGCGCCGATGATCCTGGGAGAGACGGTCCACGTCCATCCCACCACCATCATGCTGGCGGTGCTGGTGTTTGGTTCCCTGTGGGGGGTGGCCGGAGTCTTTTTCGCGGTTCCCCTGGCGGTTCTGGTGATCAGCGTGCTGGAAGTCACCGTGGTGGCCGATCCCCACCCGGAAGCCTCATGACCTCCCCGACCACCCCCCCTGCCCTGGCGGTCCGGGTGCTGGAAGAGATTCTCGACCACGCCGTCTCCGCGGACAGGGCCTTGTCGCGGCTGTATCAACAACGGAATTCCGGTTCCATGGAGCGCGCCCGGGTGGGGGATCTGGTGTTCGCGGTGTTGCGCCACCGGCGTCGGTTGGAAAACGGGCTGACCGACCCCACCCTGTCCGCCCTGACCGGACTGGCGGCCCGGGAGTTGACGGAAAACCCGTTTCCCCCGCTCCCCGACCCCTCGGTTCCCCCCTGGATCGCCTGTTCCCTGCCCGACTGGCTGTGGTCCTCCCTGGCGGGCCAGTGGGGGGAGTCCCAGGCGTTGGAACTGGGACAGGCCATGAACCAGCCCGCGCCCACGGATCTGCGGGTCAACCGCCTGAAGATCGACCGGGAGGCGTTGCAGACAAAGCTGGCCAGCCTGGGCGTCAGCGCCACACCTCTGCCCGACACCCCCGATGGTCTGCGACTGACCGGTCATCCACCGGTCACCACCCTGGAACCGTTTCACCAGGGGCTCTTCGAAGTCCAAGACAAGGGGAGCCAGTGGATCGCCCCTTTGCTGCAACCCCGTCCCGGAGATACAGTGGTGGATCTGTGCGCGGGTGGCGGGGGCAAGACGCTCCATCTGGCCACGCTGATGGCCAACCGGGGACGGATCATCGCCGCCGACACCGATGCGCAACGACTGGGACGGCTGCGGCAAAGGCTGCGACGCAGCAAAACCAATCTGGTCCGGGTCGTTCCCTTGCGTCACGAGGGGGATCCCCAGCTCAAACCCTGGGTGGGCAAGGCGGACGGGGTGCTCATCGACGCCCCCTGCAGCGGCTCCGGCACCATACGGCGCCGTCCGGAACTCAAATGGCAACTCACTCCGGAACAGGTGAACAGTTATTCGGTGCGACAGAGCGCCCTGTTGAACGCCGGAGCCCGTCTGGTGCGTCCCGGCGGACGCCTGGTCTATGCCACCTGCTCGCTTTTCCGGGAGGAGAACCAGGCGGTGGTGGAGAGTTTCCTTAATGAAAATCAGAACTTTCAACAGCTTCCGGCCATGCGGACCCTGGCGGCTCAGGGGTATACAGGGGTATACTGCCGGGATGCACATCTGCTTCTGACGCCCCATGTCGCCGGATGTGACGGTTTTTTCGCAGCCCTTTTCCAAAAGGAACCGCCAAGGTTTAGGAATCCGCCATGAGCATGAACCCGATCAAACGCGCCCTGATCAGTGTCTCGGACAAAACCGGACTGGCCATTCTCGGTGAGGGATTGGCCTCGTTTGGTGTCAACATTCTATCGACCGGCGGAACCGCCCGCGCTCTGCAGAGCAGCGGCGTGACCGTGGAGGAGGTCTCTCATTTCACCGGATTTCCGGAGATGCTCGATGGCCGCATCAAGACCCTGCATCCCCGGATTCACGGCGGACTGCTCGGGGTGCGGGACAATCGCAAGCATCAGACCCAGATGAAAGAGAACCAGCTCGAGCCCATCGATCTGGTGGTCATCAACCTCTATCCCTTCGAGGCCACGGTGGCCCGTCCCGGGTGCACCCTGGAGGAGGCGGTGGAGAACATCGACATCGGCGGACCCGCCATGATCCGTTCCGCGGCCAAGAACAACCGCTGGGTGACGGTACTGGTGGATCCGGAGGATTATGTCCGGGTCTTGATGGAGATGCGGGCCAATCACGGCGCGGTCTCGGCCCGCACCAACGCGGAGTTGGCCCGCAAGGCGTTCGCCCGCACCGCCGCCTACGATGCGGCCATCGCCAACTGGCTCACCGCCCTGGACAAGGCAGGCGAACCCGGACTCTTCCCGGAGGTGCTCACCCTGCAGTTTCACAAACAGCAGGAGATGCGTTACGGAGAGAATCCCCATCAAAAAGCCGCCTTCTACAAAGACGCCGCGCCCTCTGGCAGCAACATCGCCAACGCCCGGCAACTGCAGGGCAAGGAGTTGTCGTTCAACAACATCAACGATGCCAACGGCGCCTTCGAGCTGGTGCGGGAGTTCACAGAACCCACCATTGCCATCATCAAGCACACCAATCCCTGCGGGGTGGCCTCGGATCCGGATCTGACCACCGCCTATCTGCGCGCCCGGGATACGGATCCGGTTTCGGCCTTTGGCGGGGTGATCGCGGTCAATCGGCCTGTGGACGAACCGCTGGCCAAGGAGATCGCCGCCACCTTCATCGAGGCGGTGATCGCCCCGGCGTTCACCGATGAGGCCCGGGTTGTGCTCGCGGGCAAAACCAATCTGCGTCTTTTGGAAACCCTCTCTCCGGTGGGACCGGCCACGGCCCGGGAGGGTCTGTTGCGCATGGATCTGAAACGGGTCAACGGCGGACTGCTGGTGCAACAACCCGATGTGGGAGAACTGGACGAAAGCTCCCTGAAACTGGTCACCCGACGGGCCCCCACCCCGGAGGAGCGGAGGGATCTGCTGTTTGCCTGGAAGGTGGCCAAGCATGTCAAATCCAACGCCATCGTCTACGCCCGTGATCTGACCACGGTGGGGGTGGGCGCGGGTCAGATGAGCCGGGTGGACTCCTCCCGCATCGCCATTGCCAAGGCCCAGGACGCGGCGGCGGCGGCCAACCGGGAAGGCAATCCGGTGGCGGGATCGGTGATGGCCTCCGACGCCTTTTTCCCGTTCCGCGACGGGGTGGACGCTGCCGCTGCGGCGGGAGCCACGGCGATCATTCAGCCTGGCGGCTCGATCCGGGATGACGAGGTGATCGCGGCGGCCAACGAGCATGGCATGGCCATGCTCTTTACCGGTGTGCGTCACTTCAAGCATTGATCCCCGGCCAGAAGGAATCCCCGCCTCATGTCCGAGCCCATCACCCTGACCGAAGCCCTCCTGTTGCTGGGAGGGCTGTTGGCAGGGATCGTCTGGCTCAAACAGCGCCTGCTCAAATGATGACAACTCTCATGCGCGCACACCCGGAAAGCCACATGCTGCAGATTCTGCTGGTGGAGCGGAAAGGACAGCATGGGGGGATCCTCCAGAAGGTGTTCCGGACCATTGACCAGCCGGCGCAGATCATTCCCGTCGCCACCCTGGAGGCTGCCCGGCAGGTCATGGGAAGCCGGAGCGTGGATGTGATTCTGGCGGATCTGCGGCTGGAAGACGGTCTGGGCACGCTGCTGGTCTCTCCGGCGGGGGAGGCCAGGGCGGTTCCGGTGGTGATCCTGCTGCATGCCAGGGACGCGGCCATGATTGTCGATGTACTGCGGGCCGGCGCCATGGATGTGGTGGTCAAGGGTCCGGAGGGGATACGCGGCATGCCTCTGACCGTGACCCGGGCATTGCGGGGCTGGAATCACATCGCGCGGCGTCGCGAGGCGGAAAAGGCGTTGGAGCAGAGCGAAACCCGCTATCACTCTCTGTTCGAATCGATGCGCAGCGCGGTGGTCGTCTATCAGTCCATCGAGGAGGGCCGGGATTTTCTGTTTGTGGATTGCAACAAGGCTGCGGAACGGATCAACCACTTGGGCAGGGAGGCGGTACTGGGAAAACGGCTCACCGCCATTTTTCCCGGAGTGCGGGAGTCGGGTCTGCTGGAGCTGCTCCGCCGGGTGTGGCAGACCGGCAAACCGGAACGATTTCCCCTGGCCACCTACAAGGACCATCACCTGGAATACTGGGTGGAGCACTTTGTTTACAAGCTGCCCGGCGGCGAGGTGGTGGCGGTCCAGGACGACCTGACCAACGGCAAGATCGCGGAGAGGCTCCTCAACGACAAGGTGGCCCAGTTTCAGGCTGTGCTGGATCATGCCCCGGCGGTGATCTATCTCAAGGATCCCCAGGGCCGCTATCAGTTTGTCAACCGGCGCTTCGAGGAGCTGCTGAAGCGCTCCCGGGAGACCATTCTGGGCAAGAGCAGTCAGGAAATCTTTCCCGAACCATTCGCCCGCCGCCAGGAGGAGATCGAGGCGCAAATTCTGACCGGCAATGTTCCGGTGGAGTCGGAGGAGATCCTCTCTTTGGCCGACGGAGTTCACACCTGTCTGGCGGTCACATTTCCTCTGTTCGACGCCGACGGACGGACCCATGCGGTCTGCGGCATTGCCAAGGACATCTCCCAGCGCAAACGCAACGAGGAAGAGATTTTTCAGCTCAACGCCACCCTGGAGGAGCGGGTCCGGGAACGGACCGCCCAGTTGAACCACTCCCTGGAGACCTTGCGACGCACCCAGAAGCAACTGGTGGAATCCGAGAAAATGGCCTCTCTGGGCAATCTGGTGGCGGGGGTGGCCCATGAGATCAACACCCCGTTGGGGGTTGGCATCACGGCGGCATCCTATCTCCAGGACACCTTGCAGGAGTATTTGCGGGAGCTCCGGGCCGAAGAACCTGTTCTCGATCCACGCCTGACCACCCTTCAGACCACCGTGGAGCTTCTGACAAAAAACCTACACCGGGCAGCCCATCTGATACAGAGCTTCCGGCAAGTGGCGGTGGACCGGTGCGTGACCCAGCGGCGACGGATTCATTTGCGTTCCTTCATCGCCGAACTGCTGACCACCCTTATCCCGAAGATGAAAGAGAACGCCCATCAGATCCACTTCGCCTGTCCAGAGGAGATCGAAGTGGTGGTCTACCCCGGAGCCATCGGACAGATTGTCACCAATCTGGTGAGCAACTCTCTGATGCACGGTTTCGAACACAAAACCCGGGGTGTGATCTGGCTGACCGTCACCGCCCGGGAGCAGGAGATCCATCTGAAATACCGGGACAACGGCCAGGGAATGCCGCCAGAGGCGGTGCAAAAGATCTTCGAGCCATTTTTCACCACCCGGCGCGCCCAGGGCGGCACGGGTCTGGGGATGCACATCGTCTACAATCTGGTCACCCAGACTCTGGGGGGGGATATCTTCTGTCACAGCGAACCGGGAAAGGGGATCGATATCTCCATTCTGTTTCCTGTGTGACGGAGGCGCGGAAACCTTGGGGATGTCACCTGCTGAAAGAAAAGCGGGGGTCTGGGGCATTCCTCCCCCAGGGTTTTGACTTTGACTTTGCTTCTGGCGCGCTTTACAAAGCAATTCTTTCACGCATCGCGTGCAAGAATTTTGCGCGCCGCCTTGAGACCAGGCCGCTTTGCGAAAATCGGCCTAAACCGCACCCATTTCGGGATGTTGAATTTCAGACCCGGCGGCAATGCGGGACGCACGGCTGAAAAGGCGCCGCTT
>JADGAB010000237.1 GCA_015232245.1 Magnetococcales bacterium
ACTTTCCCTTGTAATATCAACGATCAGTCGAGGTCCACAGCCTCAGGACCTTTGCGATGTTGTGGATGGTCGGCGAGAAACCGAGAAGAAAGGTGGGCCGAAGTCCGGTCTTCCAGTTTGACGGTATGGTAGGTGGTTGGGTGTTGGCGTATCGCGTTAATTTTCAATGAGAATTTTTCCTGGTGGTGTGGGACGGCAATTCGCGCCACCCTTTGCGCCCTGTGGCGACACGTTGGCGCTGGGTGGGAGGGGTGGTGTTGTGGTCGGCTTTGGTTGGGGCAGTGGCCACGGGGGTGGCATTGGGGCGAGTGGCCCCCCTCCTCTGCTTTGCTGTTTGGCCTCTGGCCTTCTGGTCTCACCGCTGGCCGGGGTACGCCACCCCTTCAGGCCGTGGGGCAAATGTCGCGACCAAGGGCTTCGCCCTTGGATCCCACCAGGGGTTGCACCCCTGGACCCCGCCCGCAGCCTAACGGCTGCGGGTCAAAGGGCCCAAATCATCAAAGGGCCCAAGCTTCATTGTCCGCCTCGTACGGGCCACACAGTGCCCGTGTACGACAAGTTGGCGTTGAAGACGTTGCCGTAGCTGAGGTCCACGACCCACGCGTAGGCGGTGCCGCCGGCGTAGGTAGTACTCGACCAATAGCCGTCGGGCTGAACGCCCGAGAACGCGACACTTCCCTTTGCCTCTAACAAAACACCCAATTCCCCTTCGTCACCTCCAGATGCAGGTGGCTTCCAGGTCTTCGTCTGACTATCCCATACATAGAAAACACGATCAGGAACCCACTTGGAGGTTTTAGAATCATAATGACGATCAATAGCCTTGGGCAGCCGCCACTGCCCAGCTGTTGAACCGTCCTTCAGACCACACTTGCCATTAGCCAACCCGGCTGCAGCGTTCAGGGCATCTTGCCAAATTTTCGTACCAAAACAATACGCATTCTGCAACAAGATCAACCCGGATTTCGTATCTGTCACCGTGCCGTCACCGTTGTTGACGAAACGGTCCGATTGATAGATCAGAATCTGGTAATAGCTGGTCCCCGTCTGCTCCCATGGCAAATTTGCTGCCAGCGCAGTGTTTTTAAAGGTGATGCCGTTTGCATAGGTGCCGGCTGGAAACTTGGTGGTATCCAGAGTGACGGTCACGGATTGGGACGCCTTGGCTTCCAGGGTACCACTGGTGGTGGAAACCGTAATGGCTGTCCCTTCCTGGAAACTTGCCGTCCAGGTCAAAGGCTGGTCCCCGGTATTGGTCAGGGTATAGGTTTCCGTGATCACACCCCCTTGACCTTTCTGGATGGTGCGCACGATATCCTTGCCCGCGACCTGCAAATAGGGCGGATTCTTTTTGTCGCACTTCGGGTCATGAATGGTTTTCTGTGCTAGCGTCCATTCGTTGTTGTAAATTTCAATGGCGCCATTGACCGAGGGAATGGCGGCTGCGGCGCGCCCGTTGACCAGCCAACTGGCCGTTGAATTGCCCAGATTGCCCAGATCGAGAAATTTCTTCAGCGCCTTCATCATGTCCACATCGTAGGTGAACTGGCCATTCAAACCCCACAACAAGGTATAGTTGAGATCGCCGACACATCCATCCTTCACCAATTGACCCACATCGGTGACTTGTTGCGAAGTCAGTTTCATCGTCCCTGTGACCGGTATGCCCAGATTGACCAGACCGTTCACCATGGCGCTGATCTCCGGTTTCAGATAGGCGGAGATCGAACTGCTTTTCGTCAACGGGGAGAGGCTGTAGTTCGGGGATTGGGGCACCAGATCCTTGACGAGACTCCACTGACCCGCCGAAGCGCTACTCCGGTCGTACACCAGACCCACCTGTGCCGTCATCGCCATGCTCACCGAGGCATTGAGGGTTTCGCTGACCTTGACCCCCGCACCCAGATAGAGATTCAGTTGCGGCTTGACCACGACCGGCACTCCGCCAATGGCAAACATGAACGGCTGAAAATTGAGCGTGCCCAGCAGCACAGGCCCGGCAGAGGCGGAACTTTCCCCTTCCACATTCAACGCAAGCGTGCCGGTGGGCGTGACGGTGGGGATGAAATGAAAATGTTCCAATCCGGACAGCAGGCCGAAGGAGCCGAACCGGGCATCCATATCCACGCTGATCTCCAGATCCACCGTACCGGTGGCGGTCACCCCCGGAGCCAACTCCACCGATTTGTTGAACGTCTGCGCGGCGGCACCACTACGCGCCTGTTTGGCAGAGCTTGCCTCGCCAGAACCAAAACGCAACCGGAAACGGTGGCTTTGGTATTCCTCGGCAGGCAGCAGCTTGATCCCAGGCAGACCCACAAAGGCCGCCTGGGCGGTCGATCCGGTGGTGCCGACGGTGGCCAGATCGGCGTTGGTCAATTTCTTTTTCAAGCCCCCGGATCCCTGGAGAATCACATCCGCCAGACTGGCCTGTTCCGTGGTGAGGTTGTAGGTCAGGTCATCGACCTTTTCCACCGTCAGAATGCGCCTTAAAAAACCATTCCCGGCAATCCCGCCCACCAGGGAACCGGTGGCAAGCTTGGCCAGATTGGCGATCATAACGCTGTCCCCGGCTGTGGCCACCACCTTCAACCCGGCATCGCTCACCGTGACTGTGGCCGTGCTCAGATCCACCCATTTCGAAGAGAGCTGGGCGGTTTTGTAATCGAAGGTGACCCGAACGTTGCGGTTGTTGCTTAAGGCAACCGTGCAGGTGGTGTTGTCCGTGGAAACCGTATCGCACCCATCCCAGCCGCGAATCGTCGTAGCGGTGGTGGGGGTGGCCGTGAAGGTTTGGCCCTGGGCGGGATCTTTCGTATAAAAGCCAGTGGAGACGTTATCCTTGGCAGCCTTCTCCACATCATAATAAATCGTGTTGGTGGCATTCTTCACCGACCCTTTGCCCACGCTGGTGGCGGTCACCTTCACCTTGGCGAAACGGGCATCCGGCATGGGGGAAAGGGTCAGTACCGTGCCAAAAGTGGCATCCAACAGTGTGCGGAGCGTATCGCTCTGAGCAGCCCGCAGAGTGGAGAGAATGCTGTTGCCACTGCCATTCGGACTGGAAAGCAGGGCGGGTTGGAACTTCAGCTTTGCCTGATGCGCAGCATCCAGATAGGAAAACGCCAGGATGTCCTTGGCATCGATTTTCCCGTCGCCATCGATGTCCTGGGCCACAAAAATCCGCGCCAGATCATCGAGACGCACCCCCAGGTAGGCATCATCCACCTCCCCCACCAGATTTTTTGTATATTGCCATGCCAGCTCGGTCAAAGGGGTAAGATTGAAATTGCCGGCCTTGAAAGCGGCGCTGGTGAGCAACCCATGCATGGCCCCCGTGTTGTCCGCACTCTGGGTGCCAATCGTCTCCTTGCCCCCGGTGGCGGAAATCAGCAGCATCTCCTCATCCCCGGTGGTCAAGCTGGCCGGAGCCGCAAATTGACCGTTGCTGTCCGTGGTGGTGGTGAACAACACCGTGGCTGGATCGCTCGCCCGGCTCGCCGTCACCGTGGCCCCGGAGAGACGACCGGCAATCATCACCGCAGGATTGCCGGCAGTCGCCAGAGTGTCGATGGCCTTGGCTACGGTGGCACTGCTGCTTTGGGCAGGCAGCACCAGACCCGTATCCAGGGTGGATGCCCCACTCAGATACCGCAAAAGCAACACTCCATCCGTGGCATCCACCTTGCCGCTCTGATCCACTTCCAGCGCCAAACCAAGATTGTCGATGGCCTGGGTTACCGATTCAGGGGTTTGACCCGTCGGCAGGGTGATCCCGGTATCGATGGCGGCTGAGCCACTCAAGCGCCGCAGGATCAACACCCCGTCGGTGGCGTCCACCTTGCCGTTCTTGTCCACATCCAGAGTGGCGCCGTGAAGAACAGATGTGCAGACGATCATGAGGATGGCCGCGATCAAGAATCTTTTTGTAAACATTATGTTGACCTTTCTGCAAGGGGTGCTGACTTGGAATAAATTTTGGAAAAATTTTTATAAAATAACAAGGTCGCGCGAAGCGAATTTCGAACAGGGGAACATTTCTGATGATATAAGGTGTTAACTGGCTGACTGGCAGGCAAAAGGCAATAGAATGGGTGTTTTTCAAGGCATCATTCGTGGTCGTCAGTTCGCCACCAGCCTCATGATCCGACAGCAATGCTTCCAACGGCACGACAGGAACCAAATGCAAATCATTGCGCAGTTGCAGCGTTCCGGCTTCAACCAAAGCCTCCAACACCACACGCGCCTCCCGCTCTTTCACGCCACTGTTTTCTGCAATGGCCCTGGCGTTGACATTCAGCACCTGCCGCAGGAAGGCATTTTCCTCTTCGTCCGTGATTTCCCGTTGGGAGATCGGCGACTCCTCTACAAGGCGGGCAAGATCTGCATCCAATTTTTCCATCGCGTTTGATCTGCCGGCAGGGTGGCTGATTTTTGGATGATGGGCACGACTTCGCGCATTTCTTTTTGCGGCTGCCCGGGCCTGGGCACGGATTTTCTTGACCGACTTTTGGCGCGACATCAGCTCGGATCCTTTGGGTGACGTCAGGATGTGGGCTTTGAATCGTTTCCCATCACCAGAGGGCTGGCCCGAAAAGTCACCACCCTGCGCGCCGTGATTTCGATGGGTTCGCCGGTTTTTGGATTGCGTCCTGGCCGGGGTTGTTTGCTGCGTACGGAAAACACGCCAAAGCCAGACAGCTTCACGGTTTCTCCATTCCCCAGTCGCTGGGTGATCTGCTCGAACACCTGTTCGACGAGGGTGGTCGAAAGCGGCAGGGTCAGTCCACTCTGTTTGTGAACCGCCGCAACGAGATCAGCTTTGGTGGTCGTGGGCATAAAATCCATCGGGTCGGTGGCTGTATGGCGGACAACGGGCATGTTCCGCCGGAAACGAGGCAGGCTACGCTCTGATCGGCAGGGCATTGAATATGAATGATAATGCGTTCGGAGATGAATGGAAAGATGAAAAAGCAAATCTGGCGCGAAACCGGACGCTGCTGTGAGCGTCCGGTCTCTGCCGGAAAGATGGGTTTTATTCAGTGCATGCCGATGGCTTCGCGGTACAAGTCCACCATGTTTTCCTGCTCCTCGAGCGCGGCCTTTTCCATTTTCCGCATCTTGAGGATTTCACGCATGATTTTAACATCAAAGCCATTGCTCTTGGCGTCCAGGAACACCGCTTTGACATCCTCGGCAATTCCGGTCTTCTCTTCCTCCAGGCGCTCAATCCGTTCGAAGTATTGAATCAGGACATCACCAGCAATGCCTTGATAGGTGGACGGCTTGGACGGCTTGGACGCGGTTTGGGGTTGGGGCATCTTAACTCTCTCCATTGATCTGGGAATCGGCATGAAAATGTCAAAAAGACGGTTGCTGCCACACAAGGAAAGCAAGAGGTGTGCCTTGCATTAACGCTGGCCTCCTGGCACGTCACCCCACCGCCGGCATCTTCCACTTCTCCCGCTGCTTCTCCCATTCCACCGGAAACGGATGCCTCAATTCCTTCC
>JADGAB010000238.1 GCA_015232245.1 Magnetococcales bacterium
CCTCCCACATCACCGGCGACGGCATGCGCACCCCGTTGACCCCACGGGAGATCTTCTCCTCAAGGAGCAGTCCCAGCCCCGTCAAGCGGTTCAACGCCATATCCAGCTGATGCCCCAATCCGCTCCCTCCCCGACCCGCTCCCGGGGCTCCCGGGGCATACTTCTGCAACGCCTTGAACAACTCGGTGCGGGTCACGGGCAGATAAAAGATCGCCACCAGCCAGACCACGCGACGCTCCATGGCAGGCAGGCCGACGATCTGCTGTCTGATCTGAACGGCATTCATTTCTTTATCCTTGGCTTTCATCATGAATCAAGCGTACCTGTCGGACACCACGAACGGACCATGCAGCGGTCACAGGAGGGTTTGCGGGCCGTGCAGACGTGACGGCCATGGAGGATCAACCAGTGATGGGCATGCAGCAGAAAGGTCTCCGGAACGCATTGCAGCAATTGCCGCTCCACAGCCTCCGGGGTTTTACCCACCGCCAGTCCCAGACGATGGGCCACACGAAACACATGGGTATCCACCGCCAGGGTGGGTTGCCCAAAGGCGATGTTCAACACCACATTGGCGCTCTTGCGACCCACTCCGGGCAAGGCTTCGAGCTCCTCCCGACTGCCGGGCACCTCCCCGCCATGCCGTTCCACAAGCAACCGGCTCAAGGCCAGGATGTTTCTGGCCTTGGTGTTGAACAGCCCCAGGGAACGGATATGCTCCCGAATCGCCTCCTCCCCGAGGGCCACCATGGCCGCCGGATCCGGGGCCGCGGCAAACAGGGCGGGTGTCGCCCGGTTCACCCCCACGTCCGTGGATTGGGCGGACAGAACCACCGCAACCAGCAGTTCAAAGGGAGAGCGAAAACAAAGCGCCCCTTGGGGATGCGGATCGGCTTCCCTGAAGGCGTTGAACAGTGCAATAATGCGGGCGTTTTCCATAATCGAACAATTATCCACGAACCGCCCGCGATAGGCAAAGGAGTTCCATGGCCACAATCCTCGACAGCGTATGTCCTCTGGACTGCCCAGGGGCCTGCGCCCTCCGGGTGACCATCGATCAAGAACGTGTGCAGGCCATTCATGGCCATCCGGACCATCCGATGACCCGGGGGGTGATCTGCGGCAAGGTCAACCGCTACCACGAAATCCAGCACGGCCCGCGCCTCACCGACCCCATGATCCGGGTGGGTCCGAAAGGGCTGGGACATTTTCAGGCCGTCTCCTGGGACCAGGCGCTGACCACCATCGCGCAACGGTTGCAGGCCATCATGGCCGGTCCGGGAGCGGAAGCGATTCTGCCCTTTTCCTACGGCGGCACCATGGGAGTCATCCAGCGTCGCGCCTGGCAGCGCCTCGCCATCAAGGCCGGCTTCGCCAGTCTGGATGGCAACATCTGCTTTGCCATCGGCTCGGCAGGCTGGCGCGCCGGGGTGGGCATCGCCCTGGGTCCGGATCCCACGGAGATCGCCCAAAGTGATCTGCCCATTCTTTGGGGTATCAATGCCGCCGCCACCCACATCACCCTTATGGGACATGTGAAACAGGCGCGTCGCAACGGCGCCCGTCTGGTGGTGGTGGATCCCTACCGCAATCAGACCGCGCGTCTGGCGGATCTGCATCTGCCCTTGCGTCCCGGCACGGATGGCGCCCTGGCCACGGCCATGATGCAGGTACTGCTGACCGAAGGGATGGCGGATCGGGCCTATCTGGCCAGCCTGACCGATTTCGATGTGAACGTGGAAGCCCATCTGGCCAGCCGCACCCCGGAATGGGCCGCCCCGATCACCGGGCTGAGCGCGGACGCCATCCGGGAGTTCGCCCGCATGTACGGTCAGGCCCGGGCGCCTTATATCCGCATCGGCCTGGGGATGAGCCGCCAGAACAACGGAGCGGTGAACATCCATGCGATCTCCTGTCTTCCCGCCGTGACCGGCGCCTGGAGCCGACCCGGCGGCGGCGCGCTTTTTGCCACGGGAGGAGCGTTCAACCTCGCCAACGAACCCCTGCCAGCCCCGCCAGCCTCAACCCCGCCGCCGCGCACGCTGGACATGAGCCGTCTGGGAGAGATTCTCACCGATTCCACCCTGACGCCCCCCGTCTTGGCCCTGCTGGTCTCCCACGCCAATCCAGCCGGAAGTTGTCCGGATCTGCAACGGGTCTACGCCGGTCTGAGCCGGGAGGATCTCTTTACCGTGGTCCACGAACAGGTGATGAGCGACACCGCCCGCTTTGCCGATGTTCTGTTGCCCGCCACCACCTTTCTGGAACACGAGGATCTCTACAAATCCTATGGCCAGTACACCCTTCAGCACGCCGTCCCCCTGCTGCCACCCACAGGACAAGCCAAAAGCAATCACGATCTGGTCAACGCCCTGGCGCAGCGCATGGGTTACGACGATCCGGCCTTCCGCATGAGCACGGCGGAGACTGTCCGGCATATACTCGCCGAATCCGGACTCCCCCCCCGGGAGCAGTGGCAACACCCCTGGCTGGATTGCGCCCCCTCGTGGCGCGCGCAACATTTTCTCGATGGTTTTGCCACGGAAGACAAACGCTTTCACTTCCGGCCCGACTGGCCCCGGTCCGACATGCCGCCGCTGCCGGATCACTGGCCGGTGAACCGCCGAGACGATCCGGTCGAGGCGACCGCCTATCCTCTGGATTTCATGACCCCGCCAGCGATGGAGGTACTCAATACCACCTTCACCCAGACAGACCGGGCCAAACGCCATGTGCCGGAGTTGTGGATCCATCCGCAGGATGCGGAAGAACGGGGAATTCGGGATGGGGATCGGGTGGCGGTGTTCAACGGGGCCGGACAATTGACCATGCGGGCCCGGGTGACCACCGATGTGAGTGCGGGTCTGACGTTATGCGAGTCGAATCAACCGGCGAGCGCGTTTCCGGAAGGGATCGGTCTGAACACCCTCTCCCATGCCCGGCCTGTGGCGCCGGACGGAGGTCCGGCATTGCACGACAACCGGGTGGAGGTGGTCCGGTTGTCGTGAACGATCGAATTTACGGCACGGAGTAGCGCATGGATTGGGGCAAGGCGGCCAGAGGACGGGATTGGGATTGCCGCCGGGAGCGGTAGAACTCCAGGATCAGGATGGCCAGGGCCGCGCCAGTGGCGTCGGCCATCAAATCCCAGACATCCGCATAGCGGCCCGGGACAAAGAACTGATGCCATTCGTCGCTGATGCCATAGCCCACGGCATAGAGCCAGGCCCACAGCCAGCTGTGCCGAAAATGGTTCCACTGCCGCAGGGCAACCCAGGCGACAAAGGCCATGACACCATAGGCGATCATGTGCTCAACCTTGTCCTGGTTCTGGAAATAGGGTTTGAAGGCGCTGAGTTGCTGTCCGGTCAGAGAGGAGAGATAGTAGAGCAATCCCGAATAGACGCCCAGCATGATGCCCAGCAGACCCTTTTTTTTCCACACGACGGGAATCCCCAGCTTGCCGATCGCTTCGCGTTGCATTTTCGTCGACCATATCCTAGTGTTGATGAACTCTGACACCCCTTATCCGAAAACCTCCGCATGGAGGTCTGACAGGGATTATAGCTGAATGAAACCGCAATTACACCTTATTATCGCAATTCAAGGTCCAGAACCTTCCGAAGAGGAGATGCACTTCCTGAATCGGGTCCGTCCTGCCGGCATTATCCTGTTCGGACGCAATCTGACCGGTCTGAAACAGACCGTGGCACTCATCAAGACCATTGGCAAGACCGCAGGTGCGCCGACGATCTGGATTGATCAGGAGGGAGGAAGAGTACAACGTCTGCGTGAGCCCCTGACCCGCTATCCCAGTCCCTATCAATTGGCATTGCTGGCCCGCAAAGATCCGATCCGTGCCGAGCGTCTGCTGTTCACGGCTGGCAGACTGTGTGGCGAAGAGTTGCGAGCCTTGGGAATCGGGGTCAACTGCGCGCCTGTGCTGGACATCCGCGAAGAGGGCGCGGACCCGGTGATCGGCGAGCGTGCTTTTGGTTCCCACTTCACCGAGGTGATTCTGAACGCCACCTCCTGGTTGCACGGATTCCGTCAAACAGGCGTCATGCCTATTGGTAAGCATTTTCCGGGCCATGGTGCGGCGCACACAGACTCTCATCTTGCCCTTCCGGTTCTCAACAAGAGCATCAAGTCCATGGAAAAATGGGAATTAAACCCTTTTCGGGCCATGCTGGATTATTTACCCGGCCTGATGACCGCCCATCTCGCCATGGCCCGGGTGGACAACGGCGTGCCCGCCACCTGGTCACGAACCCTGCTGCACAAGTTGTTGCGTCAAAAATGGAACTATCCGGGCGTCATCGTTTCCGACGCTCTGGAGATGGGCGCCCTGCAGGGCACCATGACCGATCGTGCCCGACTGGCCATGCAGGCGGGTTGCGACCTGGTGTTATGTTGCACGGGGCGCATGGAGGACAACGAAGCGGCCATCGAAGGGATCTCCCGGGCATCCAAGAGCATGGATTTTCGGGAGGTGGAAGCCTCCCGTCGTCGGGTGCGTCATATACTGGCCCCCTATCGACTGCAACCGGACTCCATTCGACGCCTGCTCAAGGATCCGGGCTACCGGAAACGGCGTCAACAAGTGGAAGCGGTCGCCGAAGAGGTCTATTCGATTGATCCAACCGCCCCATCAACCTGATGAAGGAAGCGCAAACATGTCTTATGGCAGCCAGCATATACCCACGGAGATTCGGCAGAAACGGGCGGAACGACTGGTGGAGATCCGTTGGGATACGGGTGAGCAGTTTTCCTACAGCATGGAGTATCTGCGGGTGCAATGCCCATGCGCCAAATGCGCCGGACACACACCGCAGGAGGCTCAACTGATCGATGGAAAACAGGATGTGACCATCACGGCCATCACCCCGACAGGTCATTACGCGGTGAAACTGGCGTTCAACGATGGTCACGACAGCGGGCTTTATTCCTGGGAGACCCTGTTCGAACTGGGGGCCAATCAGGAGGAGATCTGGGACTCCTACCTGGAAGCATTGAAGAGCGCCGGCAAGCGCCGCAAGTCCAATGTAATCCCCATTGTTCCGGCCTCCTGATCACCATTCCGAAAAAAATACGCCCGGGAGCACAAAAAAGCCTTGCCCCAGGCCCAGGCAAAAGGTAAAAGAGTGCCTGCCAGAACGCATGGGTCCCCATCGTCTAGTGGCCTAGGACGCCGGCCTCTCACGCCGGTAACACGGGTTCGACTCCCGTTGGGGACGCCATTTTTCCCTCCGAGGAATGCCGAAAAAGCTCACAAACCCCGCAAAAATCACCGTTTGCGGGGTTTTTTGTCTCCGAAGAGTACCGGGAAAATCCGGTTGCTACCAACAAAAAAGTTGGTATATATGTTGGTAGCGGTCCTGCCAACGACGGAGATACCAACAGATGCCCCTGAACGATACCACACTGCGCACTCTCAAATCCTCCGAGAAAAGCCTCCG
>JADGAB010000239.1 GCA_015232245.1 Magnetococcales bacterium
ATGCCAGCGCCGGAACGCCTCCCCCGCCACCGCCTTGACATGGGCATGATAGCTGCCATAACGCTCCCGCAAGGAACCCCTGGCCGCGTCGCCGTCCGTGGCCGCCGTCAGGGCCTGGGCATTGGGCAACACATTGTCGAATACGGGCATCTCCAACCTGGCCGCCATGTCGTGAATCCAGGGGATGTTGCGCTGATATTGCTGACCACGCTTGTCGGTCCGGTTGAGCACCATGCCCAGCAGTTTGGGACTCTCCCCGCCGCCGTGACGACGGGCAAGCCGGATCATCTCCACCGTATCCGGCAAGGCGTCCACGGAAAAGCGGGAGACCTCCGCCGGAACGATCACCGAATCGCTCATGATCAGACCGTTGACCGCCAACAGATTGCGCTCGTCGATGTTGCCCGGCAGATCCAGCAGGGCAATGTCGAACCAGCGGGCCAATTCTGGCCGCAGCCGGTCACGCAGGGTGGTCAAACGGTGCAGAGGATTGACCTCGAAGGCAAAACCGCTCGCCTTGTCGCTGATCATCACCCCCACCTCGGCCACCGGTACCGCCCGTCCCCGTACCTCGCCCTGCGGTCGCAGAAACACCGCCTCCCGCACCCCTGCCGCCATGCCCCGGTCCAGATCCTGGGCCACCCGTCCCAGGGTATGACCCGTCTCCCTGGCCCGGATCAGCCCTTCTTCTCCCAACAGCGCACGACTGCTGGAGGCCTGGGGATCCAGATCCAACACCACCACCCGCATGTTCCGACCCCGCACAGCCAGTGTGGCGAGAAAATCGGCCATGAAGACGGTCAGTGTCGATTTTCCGACGCCCCCTTTGTTGTTGTAAATGGCGATGACGTACATGGTCTTGCAGACCTGACGGGCCTTACCAGGCGAAAAGGTTCATTGGCATCAGCCTTGCATTAATCACCTGGAAACCCATTGACTGCCAGCCTTCAAGGAGAGCACCATGAGCCGTAACATTCAGGCATTGCAAGAGAAAGTGAATTTTCTGCGTCAAACGCCCCACGTTTATGACATCGTTTCCGCCCATTGCGGCGTCAAAGACCTGACCAATCTCAAAGGCATCAGCCCCAACGCCCTGCAGCGGGTTCAGCGCTACGTGGATTATTATTATGGAATCTTCGCCTATCCCTATTGAGCAGGCAGGTCCCCGCGCCTCTGGCAAAAGAAGCGCGCTTAAGTTTACCAGGGCATGAAACGGTTGATGAAGCTCATGGGTCGGGTGGCACCGTTCATGTCAGACCCCATGGAATTCATCACTCCGGCCATGTTGTGCACGGCTTGACCCATCACCGCCACATTCTGGTTGATGGGGGCGAGCGCGTTCATCTTCTGGTTGATATCGGTCATGGTTTTATCCATGCTCTTGATGCTGCCATTGAGGGTGGAGACGTTCTGGTTCATGCCGGAAACGCTGACGTTCATGGCATTCACCGAATCGGTGATGTTTTCCATGTTTTCCGCCATGTTCTGCATATCCACGGACATGGTTTCCATGTTGTCGCTGATGTACTCCAGATGGGTGGACATCAGCTCCACATTGTTGGAAAGCATGGCGATGTTGTTGGAAAGACTGCCCATGTTCACCCCCATCTTTGGATCGATGGAGGATGCCATGGTACGGATGTCCTGGGTCAGACTGTAAATCAGAAAGAAGCCGTACATGGCCAGAATGATGAACGCGAACAGGGATGGATAGACGATCAACTCCCAACGCCGGGCGCTTTTGTCGAAACTTTTGGCAAAGTCCGACAGAATCATCGCCGAACACTCTCCACACTCCCGGTAGCGGCCTGCCGGCACAATCGGCATGTTGGGCGGCATCTGCTTGATCGGCGGATTGGTGGTCTGCCCGGTGCCAGTGTCGGGGCTGTTGGGACCTTTGGAGGTCTCACGCGGGGGGGTGGTGTCCGACATGGATCATGGCTCCTTATTGGGAAGAACGCGACTGCAGAGAGTTGCCGGAGGTGATCAGGTCCGGATAGAGCATGGCCACAAGTTCCTGGAACTCCTGAGCCGCCTTGCCGCCGGGCGCCAATTCGAACACGGCCCGTCCTTCGCTGAACGAACGACGATAGGCGGTGCGCTGACAGATCCGTGTCTTGAGAAGGGTGATGCCCGGCAAAGATCCCAAAGCCGCTTCGGTTTCATCCGACTCCCGCAGCATGGGATGGGTATCGGCCCGGTTGACAAACAGACAGATCTCCGGCCTGCGGGATTTCGCCGATGCCGTCTCCTTGACGATCTCCAGAAAACGGGCCGTGGACCAGACATCCGCCTGACTCGGAGGTACCGGAGAGAGAATCCGGTCCGCCTGACCAATGGCCTGACGCATGGCCCACAGATTGGAGGCCCCCACATCCACCAGCACCTCCCCCTGGTGATTGGCCATGATCCGCGCCGGATCGCTCTCGGAGCGGAAAACCTTCACATCGGGTTGGACGCCCTCTTCGCGACGCACTTCAACGGCATCGCTCAAGGTGGCCTGGGGGTCCAGATCGAAGGTCACCACGTCGATGCCACGCCTGGCCAGCCACACCGCCAGATTGAAGGTGATGGTGCTTTTGCCGCAGCCGCCTTTCAGGTTTCCCACCACAGTGATCATGCTTCTCTTTTCCCGGATGGTCAAAGCGATTTTTCAGGGGCAGTTTCCAAGGGTTCCTTTTTACGCAATCACTGTCCAGAATTCAAGTGTACTTCAGACCAACGCGGAGCGAAGGGCGCGGCACTGTAGGCTTCACTTGAGAAATCAAAAAAAAAGGGGCGGCCAAACGGCACCGCCCCCGAAATCGAATCATCCGTTGCCGGACAATCGATCTGTCAAATTACTTGTTGCCAGCCGGTGCGGCTTCGGGAGCACCCTGCGGGACCGGAGGAGCACCCCAGGCACCGGGAGGAGGCGGCGGATAACCATAGCCATAGCCGGGGCCAGGACCGTAACCACCAGGAGCCCAGCCATTGTTCCAGCCGTTGTTGTTGTTCCAGCCGTTGTTGTTGTTCCAGCCGTTGGAATTGTTCCAGTTGTTGTTGCCGTTGCCGTAGCCATTGCCATTGCCGGCGACATCACCGCCCATGTTGAAGCCGAAATTGCCATTGGCGCGGCCATTGCCGCTGCCATTGCCATAGCCGTTATTGCCCCAATTGTTGCCCCAGTTATTATTGTTATTGCCCCAGCCATTGTTGCCCCAGCCCGGGCCGCCCCACCACGCCGAAGCATCCGGCGCAGACAGCAGGGCACCACCACCGATCAGGACCGCAATCGCCAGCACTTTCATTCCTTTTTTCATTGTCTTCTCCAATTTTGATTTATTGAGGGGAGCTTTGTGGTCTTTCCTTTACCACCAGCCACCTGGTCCCCAGTTGCCTGGACCCCAGCCGCCAGGTCCTCCGTTCCAGGGACCGCCCCCAAAGGGCCCCCAGCCGTTGTTCCAACCGTTATTGTTGTTCCAGCCGTTGTTATTGTTCCAGGCGTTATTGCCATTCCACATATTGTTCGCCCAGCCATCGACATCACCATCGACGCTGAAGGTGAAGCTGCCACGACCACGCCCATTGCCATTGCCGTTGCCCCAACCGTTGTTGCCCCAGTTGTTGTTGCCCCAGCCATTATTGCCCCAGCCATTGTTGCCCCAGCCGTTGTCCCAGGGCCCCCAACCGGCGGACGCGGTTTGCGGCAGAGCCTGACCCAACAGGGTGATTACCCCGGTCAAAGCCAGAATGCGAACGGTTCTCTTCATGTTGAAACTCCTTGCCAATAGAGGGTTGATCGGCCGGGCCTCACAACATTTTTTACCACCAACTGCCTCTGCGTCCGTTCCAATTGGACCATGGCGCGGTGGATCTTGGCCCGTACTGGGAATCCTCCATGGGTGGGGGATTGACGTAACGGGTATCCGGTTTGTCGTAATAGGAAGGATCGCGCCAGCGGCGCTCCTCCCGGGGATCGGGTGGTGGGGTGAAGTTCTCCCAGGGCGCCAATCCGGCGCCGTAGTAGTTCCTGGCCCGGTCCCAGTTGGGATCCGATCCCCAGCCATAAGGTGCAGATTCATTCCACCCATGGCCATAACCTGGTGGATAGGGGCGGCCATAAGAAGAACCCGAGCCCAAATTTTCCAGATCCCAGCCACCCCGGTCCGCGCCCCAGGGATCGTACAACGGCACGTAGCGCGTCACTTCCCGGTTGGAACGCCGGGCCTGTTCCTCGTCTTCGCGCCAGAAACCGCGTCTTGAATCGTTGCTGGGTTCCCGCACCCGGGGTTCTCCGCGCCAGGCCTCGCCGGAGTCGGCCCGGTCATTCGGGCTTTTCAACTCCCGCATGAACGATCCCATGAATTTGCCCATGCGCTGGCCCATCTCCGTGGCATCCCCCTGATCCGCCATCCCGGTCATGCCTGGAGTGACGGGGGTCATGTTCGGGGTCATCCCTCCCGCATGGCTTTGCGACATGCTGAACATACCTGTGGCGCTGATGGCCAAGACAACAAGAAAGTTTCGTAAAGGCAAAGATTCTTTCATTGGCTCACCGTTCAACTGCTGGTCCGCAATGGGTGGTCGCGGGCAAAAATTTCTTAACCCATCCATGATACCAACTTGTCTCAAGGTGAAACCAGGGAATAAATCCGTCCTGACCATTATTTGTATATTATTAATTTCTAATATAGCAAATTCTGACTCCTTTGCAAGGGAAATTTCACGGCGATTGCGTTTTTCTTGCCTTTCAAGATTGCACAGGGGTCAAGGCTGGGGAGCCTCGGGGGTGATTTTCTGAAAATCGACTGGTACAACAAACAGTTCTGCTGGTTGTGGGCCTTCCTGGATACTGGTCAGTTCCACCTGCATCCCATCCGCGTAGCGTTCCCGGATGGCCATTTTCAGGCGAGGATCCACCCACAAATGGGCCTGGGGGATCTCCCGGTTGTCCGGTCCCCGTTGCGCGATCTCCCAGTGAACGACCCGTCGACCTTCGATCTGCTCCGTGCCTACCTGACGGCAGAGCACGTTTTTGTCCATTCGGCAGGGGCTGCCGGTCTCATCCGGCAAGGCCGGGCGTTTCTGCTCCACGCCGGTCCGTTCGGTATAGCTCTTTTTGGCAGGTTGGACCATCCAGACGGTTTTGCGGGCCGTGTTGTGAATCATGATCACCGGGGTTCCGTTCCGGGTGGTCTCCCCGCGGATCCCTTCCGGAGAGACGTGGAGTTTCCCCCGGGTCTGGGTTCTTTTGTCTCCTCGGGTGCGGATCACCTCCGCAGAAAAGGCGATCCCGTCGGTTTCGGCGGCCTGGGCCATCGGCACGGTGAGATTTGCCAGAATTCCGCAGATCATGAGTGTGCGAAGCATGGGTATGATTTTATCCACCTTGCAGGTGCGCGATTTTATTGACAGGGGTCCAGGGGGATTATCCCCCTGGTGGGATCCAAGGG